>MNYL01000132.1 GCA_001873075.1 Fibrobacteres bacterium CG2_30_45_31
ATTGTTCTTGGTGCAGCAACAGTGATTCTCGCGATGGGTGAAGGACGCCGCGCTGCAGAAGGCATCAACCAGTACCTCGCACAAAAGTAAAAGAACGTATTCTCACAAAAGACCTCGCAATCATGCGGGGTCTTTTTTGTATCTGAGAATGGCACATTCCGCTGCATGTAACCTCAACCGTTAGCAACCATTAAAAAATAACCATGCGTATTACCATTTCACAAACTCATAAAAATAACGATCCGTAGACTTCTTAATTGGTAATACAAAGACATCATCATGAATTCCAACTTTTGCTATTTCTTGCGTAAAAATGATGAGCCGTCCATGCTTGTCAGGATCGTAATCTAAAGCTGATGGAGAGTGAACCAGCGTCTGAAATACATATTCTCCATTTTCTTCCCCATTACGAAAAAAGTCAACATCTACAGGATTCACATCGGGATATGGATTTAAAAATTCGTCACACAAAGTAAAACGAACCGTTCCTTTTGTGACTTTTGTTTTACTGTGTTTTCTTATTGTTTTTTTTATAACTCTACCGAACTTTCCATGAGCAACAAAATCAATAAATGATTCGGTAGGAAGTGAACGAAAAACGGGGCGTGGAGGGAAAATGGGATTAAATTTTCCATACCCCCATATACCATATTTGAACGGGCCAACCTCAACATCCCCGTAAATTTTTGTTTCTACTCTCAAAGGACTTTTAGGTATTGATTCGGCAAACGCATGTGTTGTACTCGAATTAGATTCTTCATCACAGTCAAGGCATATTAAACTCACGTTTGAAATTAAAATATGCCCACTGTACTTACCGACATTAAATTCAAAACGAGCATCATCTGTTGTTGTGCTACTCATTATAAATGTTTTGTCATAGGTATGTCCCGTTGTGGATACTGATAATCCCCCAAATTCTGCAAAAGCATCGTACGGAAATGTATTTCTCCCAATACGGGCATCAGCCAATCTGTTCGTTGTTAAAGCTTGAATCGTAAATACGACTCGATATGAATGTCCTGACTCTAAACGAATGCCCGTATGTGTCAATTGAACATGCCAAAACTCTGCCCCCGGATCTGTAATAAAAATTAACCCTTGATTATTATAAGATGCCGATGTATTCTCATACAACCCCAAAGTCCATTCTGTAGTGGGAAAATCTTTAGCTTCCACTAAACTTATAATAAAAAAGCATAAAAAAGATACAAGCTTATGCACGAACGCTCCTGGCTGAATCTGTTAAAAACGTAGAAATACAGATTAGGTGTGTCTAATTTTAATTTTTTCTAACAATATTCTGAGCTTTTCAAACGTAACGACTATCGGCACGTTTACAGATTTCCTCCTATTCCACAATAGTCTATTTTTTATATTCGTCTCATGCAAACAGGTTACGTCCATTCTGTGGAAACTGGTGCCGCTTCTGATGGCCCCGGCGTTCGTTTCGCTCTGTTCCTCACCGGGTGTCCCTTCCGTTGCCTTTACTGCCATAACCCGGACACTTGGGAACTCCATGCGGGAAAATGCACCACCACCGATGATGTGATGGCGGAAATTGCGAAGTACGCGGGCTTTTTGCGCATCGCAGGGGGCCTCACCATCACAGGCGGCGAACCTCTCACTCAACCCGAATTCATTCACGAAATTTTTCGCCGCGCCAAAGAGGAACTTCACCTCCACACCGCCATTGACACCAACGGATTTTTAGCTCACCAATTACCCGATAGCTGGTTTGACCCAATTGATCTCGTTCTTCTGGATATCAAACAAATGAACCCGCTGAAACACAAGGCTCTCACCGGATGTGAACTCCAACCCGTGCTGGATTTTGCAAAGCGTCTTGATCATCTCGGGAAAAAAATGTGGATCCGCTACGTCCTTGTCCCAGGCTACACCGATGCCACCGAAGACATTCAAGCACTTGCCGACTTTCTTCACACCCTCAAAAATGTCGAACGAATCGAGGTTCTCCCCTTCCACAACCTCGCCATACACAAATGGGACGCTATTGGCATCCCTTATAAGCTGAAAAATCTGCGCCCTCCCTCCCAAGCATCGGTCGAGAAAGCCAGATTTTTACTCAATATCACGTAAGCGAATCCCCTCTAATTCAATATTATCTACCCACAAATCAGTCGAATCTTTCGCGTAAAAGGCGATGCTCTTACACCTCGTTTTCACATCATTCCACGAAGACTCATTGTCCAGAAGACTTCCCTCCAGCTTCTTAAAATCATCAACAGCAAGAGAGTAGGAGGTCCAGTTTTTTTCGTTTAAATCCACCGGATATTCAAATACGGCCCTATAATCTTGACCCTCTGCTTGGCAAATCAGTTGAACATAAATAGTACCCGAGCCCGACATATCCAAGTGAATGGAATCCACAGCCGAAAAATCTTTGTAAATCAAACTGGTATCTTTTGTCGCTGCGGGCTGTCCTAAATTGAAACCAAGCATCGCCTTCGGGATTTGTGCCGAATCATTTGGATAAAGTCCCACATGAAGCACATAAGAATCCAAACTATCCACATACACCCGTGCATTCATGAGATCTGAAGTCGCCGCATCCGGTTCAATATGTTCTGCTTCAGTCCCTATAGAATCAAAAGCTGTCCACCAGTTTCCCCCTCCATTCCAAAAATGAAGAAGCGTGACATTTTCTTCATCTTCAAAATTTTCAATCATCATACGACTTCCATTTTTTGGAATCACAAATTCAACGGAATCAGAAGCGGCAACGGTTACAGAACCAATGGCACGCCAATGATCAGCACTGTATACAACAAGTCCTCGCACTCCAGGAGGCACCCGAAGCATCCAAGTACCATTGTCATCACTCTGAGTATGAATAAGGGAGCCATAAATAGCAATGGTCTGATGAGGAAGCGTCACCCCATAAAGAACACCGTACCGCTCCAAACGAACCTGCCCAAAATCTTCAATATCCGAGCAACGAAAATTCGCCATTTGTCCCTTCACATCCATGTCAAAATTACTCTTAAGACATTCGGTGCTGTCCAAATAAACAGTCCCATATTTATCTGTAGCATAACTACTGTCCACAAAAGAAGAATGGTCTTCTTGCAACTGAGCCCAATGAGAATTATTCACTAAACGAACCGTCGAACTATGAACCGGCAAATTAGTTTGGTTCACAACATAAGCCTCCAGAACATTTTCGTGATCACTCGAACCACCGCTCAAATCAGGCGTTTTTGTACAACTTCCGCACAACAGGACAAAAGTCCCGATCAACCACAAGCGAAGACGAAATTTCATAACTTCCTCCGCTTGCCTTGTAATAATTTATGACCAGGAATGGCCCCTATAGGCACCATTTGCAAACTAAACTGCACCACCTGATCGCTATGGGGATCCCCATGAACCAACTGTAACACCCGATTTCGAAACGCTTCCGTTTCTGCAAGAATCGCATCATAACAAGATTTGGAAACGCCTAAAGTCATGCCAGAAACAAATCGATCATTTTTTTCAAAACGATCCAGCGCTTCGGCACTTAAGCGAAGCATTTCTTTATGATACTGGATAAGCGCTAACCGATCCGTCTCCGTCCCACTAGAAATTGCCGTTTGAAATTGCTCCCACTGACCTTTTTTATTTTTTTGAATCATACCGATTCGTTGTAATGTCTGCACAGCATTCTTGGCCTCAATGGCACTGATAGATGGAATAAGGGACATCCCTAATTGTTCAAAATCCACTCCAAAAGGGTAAAGTGTCACTAATTCACGAATCGCTGGCATATACCAAAAACGATAATAGTCATAAAATCCCTGTTGAATTTTAAATTCCCGAATAGAACCTGTCATCCCCCGAAGAATCAAATAATGTTCTTGTTTTAAATAAGCCGTATTCGCCTGATTAAACAAAACAAGGTGATGCCAAAAAACAAGTTCTTTGTCCTTTAATTCCAACGCTTCCCCTACCTGATCAATAGAAGCTTCTCCTAAATTTCGTTTCCCTTCACTCAACAACTTCAAAAAAACAGGACTTGTGAACCCCGCTTTTTTGGAAAAAACACGCCAAGAAAACCGAGCATTTGCAGCCTTATGTTCTTGGTAAAATTCTAGCAAATAGGTTCGAAAATCAAGAGTTTCAAATATTGATTTCATCTTAGTAGCAATTTAGCTCCTTTCCCCTCCAACTAGAGACTTTTTCAAAAAAAGTGTATCCAAGCTGGATACACCTACAAAGGAAAAACGGGCAATTTGTGCTTATTTTGAAGTTTTAGAGGTGTCCTTAATGAACTACAGCCTTTTGAATGCTCAAAACCACTTCTTCCCGAGTTTCCGGGTCCGGAGCATCCCCAAAGTCAAAACTACGACGCACCCATGCGCCCGCTTCTGTCAAAATTCCGCCCCAGGCAATTTCGGCCATTGGATATTCCGTACGTTCTAAAAGTGTTCTATGGCGGGTATATTCGCGGGTAAAAAGGACATGCTTATCCTCAGCTACTAAAAAGGTAATACCCTCCCGGTTACGGCCTTTAGAGGGGTAT
>MNYL01000270.1 GCA_001873075.1 Fibrobacteres bacterium CG2_30_45_31
TCAGAGCTTCATCGAAGAGACCTTGTTCGAAATAGATTTCAGCAAGTGTTCTTGTGTTGAGTCTTTCGTCTAAATTCACATTTTTCTTTTCTGCAGAAACCAGAGTTTCATCACTAGACATCAGACCATCAACATTATTTTCTGTTTCAAGTGTTTTTTCATCTACCAAGTCATCATCACTGGTATTAAACAAATGATCAAAGGCACCAGAGATAGCCTCATCCATCTCCTTTTTTTCAGCGGATGGAGTACTCTTCTCCTCTGGCTTAACAAAAGAAGTATCGACGGGAGGAGACGCACTCTCTGCAACCGCGGCCTGGAGTGGAGGAGAAAGCAATTCATCATCATCGTCACCAAAGAGGGCCGAAAATGAAGAATCTACTGCCGCAGAAAGAGGACTTTCAGCCACCACTTTCGGGGGAAGTTCCAAGGTATCTTCTGCATCCTTCATCTCTGTTTCGAGAGAATTCGCCTCAGGAGGGATCTCCTCTTCTGGCATCAATGGAGCCAGAGGCATTTCTAAATCATCAGAATCACCAAAAAGAGCATCCAACGAAGAAGATACGTCTTCTGTGAAATTCGTTGAAGTAGGAGCCACTGGGGGCTTTTCAACGGGCTTATCAAGAGGGGCTAAGAGACTTGCCAAAGACTCTGGAGAATCGTCAATATTCAAAATTTCTGGTTCCGGCACAACGGCGGGAGAAATCTCTGGTATCGCTTGCGATTCTTCAGTAACTAAAGCTTCAGGAGCCGAAACAGGTTCAGAGTCAGAAGACTTTTCAAAAGCAGAAGATTGATCATCATTTAATGATTCATCCACCGCAGGAGTTACTGACTTTAACGGAACAAATTCTTCTGGAAGTTCGTCTTCGCCAAAAATATCGTCGAAAGCAGAAGAAAGACTTTGTGGTTCATCTTCTTCCTGTGCAGAAACCGCTTCTACAGGAGCCGATTCTATTGTGTCTTCGCTTTCCAAACTTGTTGGAATATGGAACATAGAAGAAGGTGCGGGCTCAGAATCCAAGTTGGCTTCAGTAGGCCCAAAAATGCCAGAAAAAGCCGAAGTGATTTCGCCACCAGAAATATCATCCGCAGGAAAATATTCTTTTTCTGTGGGCTCTGTTCCAAAACCAGAAAGAGCATCATTCAGAGAATTCTCTAGGCTATCAAAAGAAATTTCGCTATTATTTTCATTTTCCGCAGGGAGTAAAATAGACAAAGAAGAGAATGGATCATCTTCATTCTTGGAAAGGTCAGGAGGTAGAGAGAGCTTTGGTGCGGCCTCTTCAAGAGGAGCCAGCTCTGGCATCTCTTGGGGAATCAAGTCCTCAGAAGCACTATTTTCCGAAAGGGCTACAGAAGTTACGGGTTCTATCACCGTTTCATTAAAATCATCCGACCAAAAAGGATCCAGAGGATCTAGATCGTGCACTCGTTGATAATAAAAATTGCGTTCTGCAATATTGCCCAATTTAGCATTCACATCACCTAAGCGACGCAAGGCAGAAAGACAGAAAGGATCCTTTCGCAGAACATCCTTGCAAGATTCCCCTGCGTTTTCCCATTGTTCTTTCTCAAAAAAGATGGCTGATTGGACGATCAATCCCGCAAGATTATCGGGGAAAAAAGCAAGGCCATCGGCCACACGCATCAGTGCGCCATCCAAATTACCGGACTGTCTCTCCAAGTCAGCAAGCCAAGCAAATGCTGGAGAATGTCCTTTTTTACCTACAGCTTTGCGAACGGATTCTAGAGTAGCAGCCATCCCAATTACCTCTACGCTTTTAAAATAATCGCTTCATCCGAAAGTAAAACAGGAATCCCTTGCTTAATGATGTACAAGCGGGATCCATCTTTAGTGACCAAAGCCTCTTCTAAAGGCTCAGAAACTGTGGTTCCTGAAGCATTTTTGAGCGTATTTGCAACAATGGCTGCATTAACACGAGAAAGCAACGCATCATCTGCTTCGAGAAGAGGTTGCCGAGTTACTGGGCAACAAAGAATTTTGAGAAGTTCCAGATCAATCATAACACCTTTCTTTTCAAGGACTTAGTATAAAATAGCTTCATTTTCTAAGATGCGGAGAATTCAGTACAGGTAATTGAGGTCTACTACGGCAAAATCACCTTTTTTTGTGCCCCCCACCAGCAATAATGTTTTCAAATTCAAGGATTGAAGCCATTCTTTATCGAATGGTTCATGGTATCCACAAATATCAGAAAATACCAAAAGTTCCCGACAACCCGTCCGACCGCAAATGGAAGCCATCTCAGAAAGAGGACCCAGCAAATGTTCCCTGTTCTCAGCGGTCACCTTTTCCGGAGTATTACTCACACAGCCCAAAAGTTCTATCTCAGGGACAACACGATAACGATCAAACCAATAGGCTATGGAATCGGAAGTACCCCCAAGCAAAATAGAACGATGCCTTTTTTTTGCAAAGATGGTGTAAAAGTAATGACCCCAAAAAATAAGACGACGCCAAAAGAGAATTCCCAATAAAGCAAGAATCATCGGAAGGAAGCATGCAAGTGATGTATTTAATTTCCAAATAGAAAAACCACAAGCAAGAGACATCACAGGAAACAATACCGTCACAATACGCGAACCATTCAAACTGGATGTCGCATATTCGCCGAGCACAATCAGAGGAATCCATACCGCAAGAGACAAGAGACCGATAGTCTTACATGGAACCACAATATCAAATAAGGAAGCCACAGCAGTGCAGGACAAGACCACAGCACTGACATCTACTAATATTTTCCACCACTGGGGTACCAAACGAGAAAAAACACCGACCAGTGATGCACAAAAAATACCGATGGCAACAATGAAAATAGGCAAATGATAATTACGATGCTTGCGAGCAAAAATCAACATGGCTTTGTAGAAATCCACATAGGAGCGGAATCGACGCGTTCGACTACTCTGACCCTTAAAATGAAGAATGCTAGTGCCTGGAAAATAATAATTGGTGTAGCCCAGATTTTTAATCCGCAAACAAATATCCAGATCTTCGCCATACATGAAGTAGTCTTCGTCAAAGCCCTTCACTTGCTCATAAATATCGCGCCGAACTCCGAAAAAGGATCCGCTCACCGCATCCACTTCCGTTTCCAAATTCGGGTCAAGGTACGTCATATTGTATGAGGCAAAGAAACGGCTCTTGGGGAATAATGCCGCAAGCCCAATGGTTTTAAAAACCGCAGCAAGAGGAGAGGGGAATGTGCGGCGGCAAGCCCATTGCAAAGAACCATCGCCATTTAAAATTTTACAGCCAACAATGCCTGCATTTGGCTTAGTGCTCATGTATTCCAAAGTTTTGCGAAATGTCTCGCGAGCGACAACAGTATCAGGATTAATGAAAAAGAGAATATTTTTGGTAGCAGAAGTCGCCGCAAAATTACACCCTCGTCCAAATCCTAAATTTTCTGAAGAATCCAACCAAATTACGGCAGGGAACGCTTGCTTATTCTGCATCGTCAATGGCTCTGAAGAACCGTTATCAAGAACAATTATTTCCGAGTCAATCCCTTTCAAAGCCTCTTGAACCGAGTTCAGACACGCAGGAATATAATCTCGAGAATTATAGGAAACAATGATAACAGAACAAGAAAACGAGATCGCAGAATCAGGCATGACAACCCCGAATCAAGCTCGCCCAAAACGAAGTTTTAGGACTAGAAAAAAAGCTTCAGAAATAATGCCTCCGCTCATTTTCGAAGTTCCGCGAATCCGATCCGTAAAGACAATAGGAATTTCTACGACCTTCAAACCTTTTTTCCAAACTTTGAATGTTGTCTCAATTTGGAAACAATAGCCATCGCTTTTCATATTGGAAAGATCTACCGCTTCGAGTGCGGAACGACTGAAACATTTGAAGCCACCTGTAGCATCCCCAATCGGGAGACCCGTGACAATTCGCGTATAAAGATTCGCACTATAACTCAAAAGCAGACGTTTCCAGTCCCAATTCACAACGCTGATATGACGACCATTGTAGCGACTGCCAAGTACCAGATCCGCATTTTCTGCTTTTTCCAAGAAACGCACTAAATCAGAAGGACGGTGACTAAAATCGGCGTCCATTTCAAAGATCCGTTGATAATCCCGTTCAAGAGCCCACTTAAAGCCCGCTACGTAAGCAGAGCCAAGGCCCATCTTACCCGCTCGACGCAATAGATGAATACGTCCATTAGTCGCACTCATTTTTTCAACGATGTTTCCTGTTTCGTCAGGAGAATTATCATCAACGACCAAGACATCAATACATTCGTGTTGAGAAAGGACTTCTGGAATGATGAGAGAGATGTTTTCTTTCTCATTATAGGTAGGAATGATTACTAAACTTTTGGGAAAATTCATGTAAAAGACCCCTCATTACCCGCGCCCTCCCCACGAATGGCTGCTGCAATTGGGTAATTCCGTTTTTTATTTCCGTTGACAATTTCACCTAACAGCCCCAAGGAAAAGAACTGCACTCCCATAATCAGGGAGAACCCCCCGACTAAAAGCAATGGCCTTACATGTAAAACGCCTGTTTGGAGCCACTCCCAACCAAAATATCCAAAAATAGCGACACCACACAGAGTAAACAAAAGCCCAATGAGACCAAAGAAATGGAGCG
>MNYL01000064.1 GCA_001873075.1 Fibrobacteres bacterium CG2_30_45_31
AATTACTTTATTGCAAGAAGCAGACATAAAGCCGGGAGTTCATAATCTTTACCGTCAATGGATTGCACACAAATCACTGAATATTTATACAGCGATTATCCTTAAAGACGGGCGTTATTATTCCGTCGGTTCTGTGACCAATCGCAATTTGGCTAAAGAAGAAAAATCCTCCAAAGCCGCTCCTCGTAAAACGTCCAAAGCCCCAAGCTTCTAGGTCCATGTAACGCCTGAGGTTCCCCAGCAGGGCCGAATCTAATCTTAGAAAAAGAATTTTTAAAACGGCACTCAAATCTATTGAGGTAGCGTTTGAGCAAAACCAGCAATATCAACCATGTCTTTTAATTCTATTTCATCGAAATAGGGTAACATTCCTCTTTTCTTATCTCCAAAATTCATCATATACCAAAACGTGGGGATATCGTTTGCAGCCCTAGTTCCAATAAAACTTGGGTTCCGAGCATCCCTTGAAAAATTAACCCGTCTTCCGTCATCCCCATGACAAGCCTTACAATTTTTAAGGAATAATTCACGGCCTCGTTCAAAATTTGCCCCTCTAATTTTGCCTTTTTCATCCAAGAGCCGATAGACCAAATAAGCCATGCGCGCATCTTCTTTCGTAAGTGTATCTCCAATAGACCCCGGAGCCGGACGATCCAAATCCTCCGCCCACACGTCCAAACCGAGAAAGCCCATGTAAACAAGGATAGCAGTAAAGGCAATAATAGATGAAATTCCGGTGACCTTCATTGCAATCTAAAATACATTTATTTCTAGCGGTTCCCGTAGACGAAATCCAAGACAATTCATGTATATTGAGGGCATGTACAATAACCTGATTTTTTCCACTCTTTTTATCTTAATCTCCACCATGCTCACATTTGCAGAAATACCGCTCGATCTAAAACTAGACACTCAATACTATGGGCGTTGGCTTATTGAAGATTCCGTTGTTCGCACAAGTTCCCCTGGTGCAGCCATTCAATTTTCTTTTAAAGGAACTAAAGTGGTTGCCGAAATTGAAGGGAACAGTTATTGGAAAGTAGAAATAGATAACAAAGAATACCCCAGCCTTTTAACGAACACTCGAAAAAAATATACGGTAGTTCAAGGACTCCCGGCAAAAAAGCATATCATTACCCTCACTCGAAAATCAGAATGTGTCAACGAAGAAATTCGTGTGTACTCTATTCTTCTAGAGGCGAAGGGAATGCCTAAGCAAGCTCTATCCAACAATCGTCGACTGGAATTCATCGGTGATTCTTATACGGTTGGCTATGGAAATGAAGCGCGTAATTCTAATGATGGAGAACCATTTTCTAAGACTAATACCACTAAAAGTTTTGCCTATCTTTTAGCCAAAAGTTTTAAGGCTGATTTCCAGATCAACGCATTTAGTGGACGGGGACTTGTTAAAAATTACGGAGATATCACTCCGGAATGGACTATTCCGAAATTATATGAATACACAATCCCAGGAGTCGCTAGGGAAGGGAATTCTCCAAAATGGAACTTTGAAAGTTGGCATCCCCAAGTCATCGTCATTTTTGTGGGTATAAATGATTGGCAAGGGAAACCCCCATATCCCTCTGCAGTAGCATTTGACAAAGCATATGCCGAGCTACTCAGCACACTCCGTTCACGACATCCAGGGGTTCAATTTTTGTTACTTGCAACCCATGTCTGGCCTTTAGATGAAATGATTCCTCGTGTGCAAACCGTCTTTGATAACGAAATTAAGAATGGTCATAAAGATGTTACTTTTATGATCGTATCTACAGAGAATACGGCTCTTGATGGGCATCCCAGCATACATGCACATAAGAATTTGGCAAATGAATTAAGGCCCGTCATAGGAAGGCTCGGAAAATGGCTTTCTAGGTAGCGTATTTTTTTGTCTGTATTTCTTGATGGATTCCTGAACTCTTCTTGCCCTTTTAATATATTTTGCATCTAAAGATGAATTATTTTTGAGCATTCTATGAAGACTCTACTGCTAAAAATCGCTTTTTTATTCAGGATCAACATCCTGATTTTCGCACTGTTGTCGCTGACAATAGTGGCGATTTTGGCGTACCGTCAAGGCATGGATTCTATCTATACAATCAACCCCGCAACATACCCTTATATTGTGGCGTTGACAGATTCTGTGGATGGAGGCAATTCCGTAATCAACATGATTCGAACGGATTCGTCTATCATCATGGATTATGAATTACGCGAAGGATATGCCTATCCATATGCCAGTATTCAAATTTACTTGGGGGATGGTAAAACTCACGGTAAAGATTTGTCTGCGTACGACAGTGTCTTTCTGTGGATAAAACCTCGCGGTGAAGGATCGGTTCGTCTCTACTTACGAGGATGGGACAGTACTATTTCAAAAATTGACAACCAAGCATCCTTAAAATTTAATGAACTTGAATTCTTCCCATTAGAGGAAACTTACCCTGCAGTATTTGTGCCTTCTGAATTTCGTGTCGCTGGTTGGTGGGTTTCTCAAAACAACGTAAGCGCACACAAAGCGCGCGTGGATATATCCAACATCCCCCTCATTGAAATTCAAACAGGCACTGGCGCTCCCTTGGGTTATGGAACCTTGGAAATCATGGGAATTCGATTCAAGGGAAAAATTATTTCTCAGTTGTCTTTAACCACTGGTCTCGTCGCTATCTGGTTCGTAACGTTCTTCATCATACTCATCATTCGCTTCTTTGATTACAGCAAGGAACGCGCTGCAAACCGCAAGAAACGTGAAGAATTAGAAAAGAACTTGAAGGCCTTGGAAATCGAAAAAGCGGACTTTGAAAAATCCAGTAAAGAAGACCCGCTTACCGGGTGTCTCAATCGTGCAGGTTTCAGCAGTATCCTTACCCGAGAGCAAGAACGACTCAACAAAAATGGGAGTCCCTTGTCCTACATCATTTTGGATATTGATCGCTTTAAGGATGTCAATGACACCTTTGGCCATAGTGTAGGCGATGAAGTACTCGTGAATTTGTCAAAATTAGTTCAAAGTCGCATTCGCAATACGGATGCTTTAGTCCGTTGGGGCGGTGAAGAATTCGTCGTTCTTTGCAGTGATACGCCATTGCAAAATGCTCAGTTCCTCGCAGAAAAACTCCGTCAAAATATTGAGAATACGGAACTAATTTCTCAACGGAAAGTAACCTGTTCTTTTGGTGTTGCCGAAATGATTCCTGGTGAGGATTCCAAAAAATTATTTGAGCGCGCAGACAAAGCCCTATATGCATCCAAGCAGGGTGGTCGGAATCGCGTGACCAGTGCCTCTTATAAGAAACATTAAATCCATGAAAAAAATTATTACATTAAGTATTCTAATTCTTCTTGTAAGTTGCGCAAAAAAAGGGCCGGACTTTGTACCGCTTACATTAAATTGGTTCGCCTACTCTGGAGATATTTTTGCCTTTGGCAAAGAGGTGGCGATTGAACCTGTAGATGAACCATTTTCGACAAAATGCATCATTGCGATGACTCAAGCTTTAATGGAAGCTCCCACTATACAAGCCCACGCGGAAGATGGGATGGCGTTTAATGTCCAATACTTCGGTTATCACAGGTATGGGGAGACAAATATTCAATTTCGTGGTTCCTGTCAATATTCTGATAACAACATCGACTTTGAAAAGAAGCCCATGATTTTAGACCCTAAACCCGTTAGAGAAGGTTGTTCTTGGAGCGCTCGCTGCACGGACTCGGGAAAAATAAAAGACCTTGAATTTTTAGGCTCTATCGGCAAAACTCAGCGAAAAAAGCACCTAGGCCAATAGTTTATAGAGTCAAAAAAAGCCCATCCTAGTGAAAATTTACTTAGATTGGGAATATGGACACACTCTCTCTTTTCAAAATTGATTACCAACGTCTCGCATTAATGCTATTCGATGCAATTTTAATTGCATTCGCCGTGGTACTTGCCGACGTTGTAGCCTTTGTGGGAGATTTCTCCATTTTAGTTCAAATTCAGGCATTTTATACGATGCTTCTCTATTGGTTGGGAACGCTCTTAGTCTTTGCCTATGGCAATCTTTATGCTAAACAATCCATAGCATTTACACATCAAGATCTTAAATGGCTTGCCATGATGAATATCTATGTCGTAGGCGCCGTTTTTCTCACTCAATATGTTTTGAATCCTATTTACTGGCTTTTTGCTCTGTTGTTTATGCTATCCTCTTTTATTGTTCGTACCATAAACTCCGTAATCTGCGTACTACAAAAGAAAAAACTGGATATTCTGGTACTCGCGATCATTCCTTTTGCCATTGGAGCCGTTGTTTCTTTGGTGTTAACTCCTA
>MNYL01000253.1 GCA_001873075.1 Fibrobacteres bacterium CG2_30_45_31
GGATTTTCCGCCGGAGTGATGCTTCGCACGGGACAATCTCAAAGTGCTTCGATTGTGACGAATGCTGTGTTTCCGTTGTTGTTTTTGAGTACCACGTTTCTTCCGCGGGAGATGATTACGACTCAGTGGCTTTTGACGGTGTCGTGGGGAAATCCGGTGACCTATCTTCTGGAAGGCTCGCGGTATCTTCTGGCGGGGACTTCTTCGGCGCGGTTCTTCTATGTTGCGCTCGTACTATTTGCTGCGAGTGCTGTAGTATCCATCGCTTTTGCCCTGGGGAGTACCCGGAAAATGAGGATGTAACCCATTTCAGGGAATGGGTTTTTAAATGTAATCCCCTGTGACGTCTGGAAGGAAATATTTCGATTCACCGAACGTCTTGTATTTTGATCCTGTATATGCCTTTGGGAAGATTCAGCGGGTAGGCTCCATCGCCATTGACATAGATACTTCTGACTTTTTGTCCGGCAGTGTTATAAATGGCGATCCACCCCTGAATACCTTGGGTGAAAAGAATGTTCTGGTCGATTCGGGTCAACGCGGATTTTTCTTTTGCGGCGAATAGAGATGTCGGCAATTCCTTGATGGTAAAGAGAGCCCCGGTAAATTGAATGCTGTAATTGGTGCCTGCGCTGAGTGTGCCTAAAGTGATGGAATAAGTAGCAGGGGATTCGCCTTCGGCACGTTTCAAGGCTCCGCTCCAGGAGTCATTGCCCACAAGAGGATCTGCATCATAAGGAAGAACGGGATCCTCTTTACCCGCTGTTTTTGAGGTGTCGCGGGCGGTGACGGCGATCTCTTTAGGTGAAACAATCAGGCTTTTCAAAACAGGAGTGGCCGGAGCCCATTCTCCATTTCCCGCCTGTTTCGCCGTGATGGAAACGTTTCCCGCTCCCTGGATGTGAAGGAGGCCCGAGATGATTTTTACAACGTTCGTGTCGGAGCTCGAATAAGAGACGGCGAGCCCGGAAGAGGCTGTGGCTCCTGCATCGAAATCCGCGTTGCCATAAGTCTGCGTGGTCATTTCAGGAAATGTGATGATTTGCGCTTTCTGTGTGGAAACAATTGCGAAAGAGGAGAGTTGCCCCCCTTCGCTCCATACGATTCCTTCCATATTGTCGAGAAGGACAGGGCTGAATTGATTTTCTTTGGTCGCATTTCCTATCTGGCCTACATTATTTCGTCCCCAGGTATAGATTTGCTCGTCGCTGGTGATTGCCAGAGTATGATTTCCTCCTCCCGCAATGGAGACTATTTTTCCAGTCATTCCTGTGACCAGAACGGGGGTTTCACTGTTGACGGTTGTCCCGATTCCCAATTGTCCATCTGTATTGTCGCCCCAGACGTAAACGCTGCCATCGCGCGCGAGTGCTACGGAATGGTTGATTCCGGCGGCGATGGCCACGATGTCCGCAAGGCCCGGCACTTGAACGGGGATGTCCGAATCGGTCGTTCCTCCGATACCGAGTTGCCCGTAGTAATTGTATCCCCAGACGTAGACGGTTCCGTCTTTCTTGAGTGCCATGGAATGAGCACCGCCAGCGGCGATGGCTACGACATCGGTGAGTCCTGTCACCCGGACCTCTGACATGCGGTTGGCTGTGGATTCGTTTCCGAGTTGTCCATGTCCGTTGCTGCCCCAGGCGTATACGAAGCCCATTCTGTCGAGTGCAAGTGAGTGGTTGCCTCCGGCGGCAATGGCAAGCGCCCCGGCAGTGGCGACCACGGGTGTTTTTTGTTCTGCATTGGAGCCATTTCCGACTTGACCGTAGGTACTTTCTCCCCAGGCATATACGATGCCTTTTTTATCAAGGGCCAGAGAATGGGAATATCCCGCTGAGACAGCTACAATGTTATTGAGTGTGGTGATTTGAATGGGTGTTTTCTGTGTGATATAACTTCCGATCCCGAGTTGTCCGTAGTAGTTATCGCCAAAGGAATAGACGGATCCATCGGCTTTCAGTGCAAGCGTGTGTTTTCCTCCGCTCGAGACACTGACTATGTCCGCAAGTGCTGTGACTTCGACAGGAACCGTCTGGTTCGTGGTAGATCCCAGTCCGAGCTGTCCGGATGCACCATAGCCCCAGGCGAACAAAGAGCCTTTGCGAGGCCATACATACAAGTGCTGATAGGCGGAATCGGCGGCCCATTCGGAATTGCCGGATTGGACTGCGGTGATGAGCGATGCTCCTGCCTTCTTGACGTGTAAAACGCCTTCGGGGGAGACGGTTGCCACATTTGTGTCAGAACTTGTGTAGTACGAGATTGAAAGGCCCGAAGTTGTGGAGGCCGAAAGTGTATAATCCGGATCACCTACCATTCGCACAGGGATGGAATCCAATGTGATGGTGCCCGCGAAACTCATGGAAACCAGGAGAAAA
This sequence comes from Fibrobacteres bacterium CG2_30_45_31, assembly GCA_001873075.1. Classification (GTDB taxonomy): domain Bacteria; phylum Fibrobacterota; class Fibrobacteria; order Fibrobacterales; family Fibrobacteraceae; genus UBA1313. The sequence continues at coordinate 2,382 of MNYL01000253.1, forward strand.
AAAACGGAAATAAACAATTTCATGATTTTCCAAAAACAGAGTGATTCTTCTGAGGGTAATTATACTTTTTGAAATGAAAATATTTGTCTTAAGTCAAAAAAATATTACCAAAAATTCACTTTTTTTTTGTTTTGCGGTGATTCTAATCCCAGTCTTTATGAAATAATAATCTGCCATTTTTCTCAAAAAAAAAGACTATTTCCAAGGAATAGTGAGGGATTTTCCATGAAATATGTTGCTTTTCTCCCGATGATTTCTTTTTTCTGGGCGTGTTCCAAATACGGTTACTTCTCTTGAAGACTGGGCCTGGAACGTCGACAGCAACGATGGCTAATAGGAAAATCCTCCCCTGCATTTACAAGGGAGGACTTAAGTTATTGAGAGATGAAAATTTTATCTGAAATGTTGAATGCTTTTCTACTTTTTCACTTCAATGAATTTGCTGATGTTCTTATTTTGCACAAGGTAAATGCCACTGTTTAGCTTAGACTTTCCGAGTTCCACTTTAAGCGTGGAAATATCGGTTGCGTGGAATGCGCCCAAGTATGTTCCTTTGATGTTGTAAACTTTGAATGTCTGTGGGCCTTGTACGAGGTTTGCATTCACTTCAGTGATGTGCGTTGTGCTTTCGGTGAATTTAATGTTGTCAATATTTGTGTAATTTCCGGTGATGGCAATTTTTAAGATGTGAGGGCCTGCGGTAAGCGCGGTTGTTTTTCCGGTAACGGTGCTGTAAGTGTCCCAATCACCGCCGTTAGCGACCTTAATCGTATCTGTAATCGCCTGATTATCAATGAATAGGCGGAATGAGGACGCATCTGAACCGGATGCAACGAGGGCTTCATAGGTGTAAAAATCTTCTTTTGCAATCTTCACGGTGTATTCCAGCCATTCTCCAGCGTTCGTGTAACCCACTGCGTAACCACTCGAAATCGTTACGATGTCCACACCGTCTGTGCGATACACATTGCCCTGGTTTGCGGTTTCGTTGTCTGAATAAGAAACATTCTGACCACCGACATCATAATTTTCCGCTTCAACAGTGCCTGGGATGGCAATGGTATCCTGATATGGAGCTTGATCTACCGGCACAATTTTAAGTAAAGACAGCATCACTTGTGCGTAACGCTTACCGAATTCCTGGTAGCTTTCGTTGCTAAAGTGTAAGCTATCTCCACCGCTTACAAGCCCGCTGGAACTTACGACATGTGCGGTCGGAATCTTACTTGGCAGGGCATCTATCTGCGTATTTGCACCAGAGCATTTTCCCGGGCTCAATACTTCGCCCGCAAGGAGTGGCACGGAATCTGCGGCGAGACCCAAATCACTTAGCATTTTATTGTAAATTTTCTTGACCGAATTTGCCCAGGTGTCGCTATAGGCATCGGTTTCGCCTTGGTGAAGAAGGATTCCCTTAATAACGCCGACTTCCTGAGCTTTTTTGGCGAGCTCAATCATTCTTCCGTAGGGGTTTCCTCCATAATCGGCGGTAAGGTCTTTTAGCCATTGGGCTGCAGAATCAAGATATCCCTTGTACTGATCTTCGTCAAAAAGGCGAATTGCCGTGCCTGCTACGGCCACGGGGATAATTCCGATGGTAACTCCTGGAAGGCTATCCGCCATTGTTTTGCCAAAGTAATCGGCGGGGGAGAGGCCTGTATAGCAATGAAACATCGGGGGAACGGCTACGGCCCATTCTCCCAGTGTGCGGCCCATATTTGTGCAAGTCATAGGGGCGAGTATTTTGAACCGGTCGTTTGTCTTTCTGTTTTCATCAGTAACGGTGGCATTCCCTTGCATATTCGATTGTCCGAATGCGATGTAAACGTGAAAATTCGGATCTGGAGCGGCAAATGTTTGGGTGCCGAATAGTATCAAAGAAAATGCTAAAAATGAAAGCTTGAATCGTTGTTTCATAAAATACCTCAATGATTTAATCTATTCCTATAAAGAGTTTTTTATTGTTAAAGTTTTTTTTCTATCAATTTTTTGTCAATGAGGGGTGAAGTAAAAAGCCCTTCACTGCGTTCGCAAGTAAGGGCTTTTTTATAATGGTCTGAGAGCTTAATTCTTTGACATGTATTTATTTTTTTATTTCAATGAACTTGCTCATATTCTTGTTCCGCACAAGGTAGACGCCGCTGTTCAAATTAGACATTTGCATCTGAGTTCTGAGCCCAGAAATGTTGTTTGCTTGAAATGCGCCGAGGTAGGTTCCTTTTACGTTATACACTTTGAAACCTTGAGAACCTTGAGCGAGATTCGCCTTGATATCGGCAAGTTTTGTGGTGCCTTCCGTGAACTTGATGTTATCGATGTTCACATAGCTTCCTGTAATGGCAATCTTTAATACGTGAGAACCTGCTGTGAGTGCGGTTGTTTTTCCAGTAACGACACTGTAAGTGTCCCAATCGCCGCCATTAGCGACCTTGAGTGTATCCGTAATGGCTTGGTCATCAATGAATAAGCGGAATGAAGATCCGTCCGAACCGGATGCAACGAGGGCTTCATACGTGTAAACACCTTCTTTTGCAACTTTTACTGTATATTCGAGCCATTCTCCGGCGTTTGTGTAGCCGATGGCATATCCGCCTGTGAGAGCTGTAAGATCTACACGGTCTTCGCGATAAACGGCGCCTTGATTAGTGGCATCTGCATCATAGTAAGATTTACTTTGACCGCCCACATCGTAGTTTTCTGCTTCGACAGTGCCCGGAATGGCAATGGTATCCTTGTATGGAGCTTGCGGTACTGTGTCAATGGTTCCTGTGGAGCCGAGAAGGCCAGTAGTGTTCACGCCCTTGTTCGCCGCCATATATTCTTTGAGCCAGGTCATTGCCGGGCGGTCATTGCCGT
>MNYL01000126.1 GCA_001873075.1 Fibrobacteres bacterium CG2_30_45_31
CTTTTTGCCGACAGCACGGGCAAACTCATCCAGAGCATCGCCGCACCCACTAATTACACCTTTGATCATTCGGAATGGTCGAATGTGAAGAATGTCGCTGTGGCGACTGTCACCAACACCAACGGAGCACACTCCGCCATCTATCTTATGAGTACGGCGGATTCTTCACTGCTGAAAGTTGCGGAAGGCGATGAACTCTGGCATCCCTGTTTGTGGGTGAATGGGGATAACATCCTCTTGCAAACAGATTTGGATTTGGATAGCGCTGGTGCGTATATGACTGCATCGTCTGATATTACTACTCATATTATGCAAGTGAAAATGGAATTATTTTGGCAATATTATGATACTGCAGAAGTCATTATTTTAGGCTCATCCCGTTCATTCGCAGGCGTGGACCCGACAGTTATGGAATATGGTTTTTCAATTAACTTAGCTTATTCTGCACAAGATATGGCCTCCTCAGATTATTTCATTACAAATTATTTTCTACCCCTCACACCTAAATTGAAGGCACTAGTTATCTCGCTTGATTTTGATCGCTGGTATGTGCAGGATGAAAATTTTAACGCTTGGTTTGGTAATATCCCTGGTTATGTTTATGATCAAAAACATAATTTTTGGGAGGATTCTGTTCCTAGCCAAATGCATGCTCTTAGCATAAATGCATTACAACCTCCTGTGGATGAATACTCTATATTCTCTTATCACAATGGTTTATATTTGAGTATAGGTAGTGGAGGATGGGGCGATGAGCCTCCTGAAGTTTACGGAAATTACTTATGGAACAAGACTGATACTGAGGGACCAAAGTATAATTATAAAAAATTGAAAAAAATTATTAAAGAAGCTCAAGCAAAAGGGGTTTATGTGATTGCAGTGGTCTTTCCTCAGTCGCCTTATTATCGTAATACGGAATCCTGGGGGCGCTACGGTCCTACTCATGCACAGGCCAAAGTAATGGAAGAATCGGTTCTCGCTTTGCAGGATTCATTTCCTAATTTTTTCATGATGGATCAGTATAACGATGGTGTTAATGATTACGTTTTTGAAGATTTTGCAAATAATGATCATTTGGGACCTATTGGGGCCATAAAAATGGCAACACGCATTGATTCTCTCCTGAAAACACTTGAATAGTATCCATGATCCGTATTCTCTTGCTAAGCCTGATCGCCACTCTCTTCTCTATTTTCCCCTTGACGGATACGGATATCTGGTGGCATCTCGCCTGCGCACGGGAAACAATCGCTCATGGTTTTAAATCAGAATTTTCTGACTTGGATAGAAGCGCGTACACCATGCGTGAATAAGTCCTATTGCAAAATAATAAATATTTTTTATTGCTTTTTTATTCTTTTTTTTCTAAACTTTAAAAGAACTTATGGAGGTTGTAATAGCAATGAAAATTATATTTTTTTCTTTTTTTATAAGTTTTGTAGTTCCGGTGAGTTGTTTCTGTGTAGAACTACAGAATTATAATGCTTTGAAGACTAGTTCTTCTTGTCTTGACTCGTACAAATTGGTTCTCAATCCTATGATTTTTAATCTTCATGAAGATGAAAATACAGCAACGAACGGATTGACTCATCAGGTGTTTAATACTGATGGGAGTGTAATTGCTAACAAAACCTGTGCTAGAACTGCTGCGGGAGTGTTGATCTCTGTGCTTGATAAAAGCTATAATTCTAGTGGTGCGCTAGTAAGTATTAACACACGACAAGTGAAGGATATAGATGTTCTTTTTTCAATGAATTGGGATTTTTTACGTTCCATTTATGTTGAAAATTTATCCAAGACATGGGAGGCTGCCCATGTCATCCTTCAACCATCAAGAACATACCTTTCAGATGCGAAAATGGTTCCAGCGCCTAGCGGTACGCTTTTTCCGGCTTTTACATGGAATGATCCATCAACAGAAACCTGCTCTTGTGACCCAGAAATGATCCGGTGGACGGATGGACTGTACTATCTATATTATTCAGGCGTAAATGATGAGCCAAGATCAGTAACATATCTTGCAAGAGCCGCTTCTATGGAAGGTGAATTTGAAAAGTATTCCCTTGGTGGGAATTGGATCAGGAATTCAAATACGGCAAAGCCAATTTCAAATATATATCCTGGAGTCAACCCAGCTCCGCTAAATAATTATGGTGCAGGACAGGTTAATGCTGTAGTTAAAGGTTCTATTTTGCATTTGTGGGTTAACGATTATAGTGGAGATGTGACAAGTCAAAAGGGTATTGTAACAAAATACACATCTACTACGCCTACTTTGTCTGTCTATAGTACCAAAAATGTAACGAATATCACAACAGGTCTGGCATCACAAAGTGAGTTTATCAACGGTGACGGAATTATCAGATATGATGCTGTTCGTGATTCATTTTATTACTTTTGGGCTGAAGCCACTTATGGTCAATTCCAGCAAGATACGCTTACCTGCTTGAAAACAATATCTAGCAAAGATGGTGTGACATGGCGAAATAAGCGTTACCTCTTTCGTGCACCTATAAGATCAATGGAATTTGGCGTTGGTAGTAATGAATATGGACATTTGGTTGGAGGGGGAAGTGCTGATTTTGTCTGGTCGGCACCAAGGGATGCGTTGACAAGAAATCTTCCTGATCCTGCCGATCCATCTTATATCTGGAGTCGATGGATGCCGACAGCAATGTATCATGCATCTGTAACTTGGCCTACAACAACCGGAACTCCTGTTGGATATGCTTCATGCTCTGCTGCACCTATAAAGGGGAAGAAGGTCTCAGACTTGCCTGAGTTAAGTTATTACCGCCAATATGGGTATGCGGCTTCCGTAGTTAAACACGGAACCGGATGGAATGTAACATTCTGTTCAACGCCCATACTAGATGGTTCCTATCACAATATTGCAAGAAAAATTCATTAAAAAATAAAGGAGAAAAAATGAAAAAGCTAAGAACACTAATAGGTTTTATTTTCGTAAGCGCGATCTCAGTGTTTGCGGGAAGTTACTGTGATGGTAAAACGTTATATTCTGCGCCATTTGTTCCATCGGCAGCTTGGATTATGGGTTCAAATCCGATGAATTATACAAGCTCAGGGCTTTGGGGGGCATCTGTTCCAACTACAGCAACTCAGTTGACAGAACGCTCTACATTTCCAAATGGAGTTCTTGTTATCCAGTGGCCAACCAGTCCTGTTAACTATCTGTTTTTACCTTTAGATCAGCCTTGGACAGATCACATTGTCCGTGAAGTTTCTCAATCAGCTCGGGATAATACAACGATAACGGTATCCTTCTGCTTTGATAATTCTGCAGTCAGGGTTGTTAATTATATTGTTATCCCTTAATTTGTTCTGAAAATATTTTATATTTGGAACATTATTTTTGAGTTTTTAAATCAAGCACGTTTCATGTGCTTTTTGTTATTGGGATCATTTTTGAATGTTTACAAGAACAGAGACGTAGAGTAGCCATTCAGGGAGATTCTGTAGATTCGTAAAAATACAAGACTTTGTTTTGTTAATGAAGTCTTGTATTTTTGTATGTGTCTAAAATTGGGCTGTTGTTAAAGATTAGATCATTTTATAGAAAGCTTAATAGTACCCCATTCATGAGCCGTTTAGTCTATCTTTGAAGGGACATGGCGTATATATTTTCATTGACTTTGGCTGTTTTCCTATTCTCCATTTTCCCCTTGACGGATACGGATATTTGGTGGCATCTCGCCTGCGCGCGGGAAACAATCGCTCAAGGTTTTTTAAATCAAGATCCACTCACTTGGACTGACGCGCGTACGCCATGGGTCAATGTTCACGCTTTCTTTCAACTCATTGTGTATGGAATTTATTCTGTCGGAAAAGCACCGTTGCTGATCGCTGTCAAAGCGTTTTTATGGGGGGGTATTTTCTTTCTTTTTCTTTTGCCTGCCAAACAAAAAAATCAGGAGAATGCCCAGAAAATCGCTTATCTCTTTCCATTGGTAATCGCCCTATTTTTTATTTTCATTCTGCGTTATTCCCTTGAATTGCGTCCTGTACTTTTTTCGCTGGTCTTTCTCGGTTGCTATTGGAATTTTATCCCGAAAATTCTGGGAGCGGGTAGAAGTATTCCTCAACGCGTATTTTATTTAGTGACAATTATTGTCATTCAATTTATTTGGTGCCGAACGCAGGGACTCTACATTTTAGGACCCATTCTTGCGTTCCTCTATTTTGCTGATAGTTGGAGAATGCGCACGTCAAAAATGAAGTGGGCGAGTGTGGGGCTTGTCGCTATTCTTTTCCTGATGCCTCTTTTACATCGTGAGGGTTTAGCTCTTTTGCTCTATCCCTTCGGGCTTTTGGATCGTCTTGTGGGTGTGACTTCAGCAGCGACCATTTTCAGTCACGAAATTGCAGAGAACCGTTCCCCGATTTCTTTAATGCTCGCTTGGGAGAA
>MNYL01000212.1 GCA_001873075.1 Fibrobacteres bacterium CG2_30_45_31
CCCCGACGTCGAAATTATCGAACCTCAAAAGCTGAAAGATTCCATGAAAGAATTGTTGAAAAAGGCAAGCAACGCCCTATGATGTCGTGTCACCTTTCCGATTACGATTTTGAATTCCCAGAAGAACTCATCGCGAGCCGCACCGCAGGCAAAGGCAAAACAAAAATACTCCACTGCCCCAAAGACGGTGGGCCCCGCGCCATCATCCCTGCGCCCGCCATTGTAGATTTATTCCGCCCCGGCGATTGCCTCGTTGTCAACAACACCAAAGTAATCCCGGCACGACTCTTTGGCGAAACGGAACACGGCGGCAAAGTAGAAACGCTTCTCGTGCAGGCGCTCATCCCTGCCGCAAACGGCGAAGCTCGCTGGGAAGCCTGGGTACGCCCCGGCAAAGCGTTCCCCACAGGCCGCACCTTAAACATCGCAGACATCCCCGTCACCGTAGAAGACATCCGCGAAGACGGAGCCCGCGTCCTTCGCTTTGCCATCACTCCCATGGAACTCGAAAGCGTCATGAACGCCAAAGGTCATGTGCCGCTCCCGCCCTACATCGCGCGCCCGGACGATGAAGAAGACAAAAAAGCGTACCAGACCATCTTTGCCAAATACGCAGGCGCTGTAGCCGCCCCCACCGCAAGCCTCCACTTTAACGAAGCCATGATGGAAGCGGTGAAAGCAAAAGGTGTCAAAGTCGCCGAAGTCACCCTGCACGTAGGTCCCGGCACCTTCCAGAACATCTCCGTAGACGATTTTCGTTTACACAAAATGCACGGCGAACACTATGACCTCACCCGGGAAGACGCGGACATCATCAACAACGCCCGCGCTCAGGGCGGTCGCATCATCACCGTAGGCACCACCAGCACCCGCGTCTTAGAAACCATCGCCGCCGAAGACGGCTCGCTCATCGCCCAATCCGGCGTTACCCACGCATTCATTTACCCCGGCTACCGCTACAAAATCGTAGACGGCCTGCTCACCAATTTCCACTGGCCCAAAAGCTCCCTCATCCTTTTAGTTTCGGCCCTCTACGGGCGAGAAAACACCCTGGAAGCCTACGCCTATGCGGTCAGCCAAAAGATGAAACTCTTCAGCTACGGCGATGGAATGCTCATTTTGTAAAGGAAGCGACCTCGCTCAATGTTACTGTCGCAAACCAATTTTTAAAGGCACCCAAAAGCGAAGAATTCTAGAACGTCATTTGTACGCAATATTTTGTAAGTAAAGAAAAATTCAAAAGTTTTGCAGCAAAGCCTGAACGGGACTCTCCCCCCTCGCTCCCCACAGTGAAACTCGGCGCGAAGACACTTGCTACCGTTCCACTTACTCCAGAAGAAAGTGGCGACAGAGATCTCTCCCCTCTGTGAATAGCCACCCAAAATTCAGCCGATGACGGGCGTGCCCCGGATGAGTCACATCTCACAAAATCATCCCACCGGGTCGGGCTGTATTGCAGGCATCGCGCGCGACACCTGCAACGGAGCCTTTTTGCAAAAGTCTCCGCCCATTCGGGTAACCATCCCTCACGCAAAAAAAGGACATTTCTGCAAAAACTACGGCCAGGTAGCAACTCCTTTCCGGTTCTTTTTTCGTTCTTGAATAAGCTTTAATTGTTCATCCGTACAGAAACCGGAGATATAAATAATGTTATCGCCGATGATTTTTTGCGTTTGCGGTTTCATTTCAAAATCGAGTTCCCAATGAAGAGAGTATGTTTTGTCAAACATACTTATTGCAGACAAAGAATCTTTTATGTCACAGTAAAAATCCAAATAATCATAAACTGATATTGATTCCTTTTGCCGAACCCAACCGCCTCCACCTCCACCAAATAATGCCAGAGGGAAGTGAAATAATTTCTCTGGTCCCAAAAGAGACGCAGAAAAACCTTTCGAAAAACTATGACTTCCAAAATCTAAGGTAATATTCAATGGAACACGATCTTCATAGGGAGAAAGTCTTAAAATATGTTTCATGTTAACAAATTTCGATGTATCTGGATAGACACAAAAATCGGCCATAATAGGGTCTTGAGTAAAGCCCATTCCAACAAAAAATAAAATCAAAATAAACGGTCTATAGATCACTTGGGCAAACATAGCTATCAGCTCCTTCGAACGTGGTATATTTTTTATGGAATAGTTTCCCGGCTATATTGAATCTAGTCGAATCTTTATTTTTTTTCTAATCGCAAAGGTTCGATCCATTTTTTATAGCTCTCTTGAAGTCTAAAAATAAATTCGGCTTCTTATTTTTTTACTTCCCTTCCTTTTTTTAATTCTTTAATCTGTGCCATTTGCTCATCTGTACAAAAACCGGAAATGTACACATAGTGCGTTCCAGATAACAGTTGCTTTTGACGCCCCATTGAAAAACTCAGATCCCATTCCAGAGGAAGCACTTTACCGAACAAATCTTTTATTCTTAAAGAATCACCGTAGTCGTATAAAATGGAAAAGTAATCGTATACATGATATTTTGCATCTATCTCCATCTCTCCGGTGCGTTTACAACTTTTAGCATGACTGCAAACACAGTTTCCTCTTGCGGAGGCGAACATTTTACCGGAAATTAACTGTTCCACATTAGAAACTAATGTGGCATGAATAAAACCTGTGTAATAATTGCTTTCCGTTTGTATCCCAATTGTAAGCGGAATGACTTCTTTGTAGACAGACAGGCTCCAGGAAGAAAAGTCACTGGAATCCACATGAAAACAAAATTTGGCAGCAACGGAGTCTTCGGAAACAGGCTCCGTTTGAGAAAAACAATTGCCACTCACAAAGAGAATGAGGAAGAAAATGATCTTAGTCTTTTTCATGTTTTTAATATTGTTTTGCATCATTGAACCTTTTAAAGAATATCAAGATTCTATAATTTAGGGCCGGTGTAACTTTCACTAAAGCCTCCCATACCCACATCTACGGCAAAGTAGCAGTTTCTTCCCGTTTCTTTTTTCGCTCTTGGATAGTTTTTGATTGTTCGTCCGTACAGAAGCCGGAGATGTACACATTATGGTCGCCGCTCATTTTTTGTTTGTGAACGCCCACACCCATCTCTATTTCCCAATGAAAAGTATACGTTTTGCCAAATAATTCCGGCAAATGCAAAGAATCTACATAAAAGTCTTCTTTATAAACATCAAAGGTAAATAAACCTACACTATCGTCCTTTGTATAATCACACGATGTTGTATTAAAATTTTTAAAAAAAGATCCAGATCTTGCATCCACGGGAATGTCAAGATGGGTACTTCCTTTATAAGAAAAACAATGATACAATGTCCGGATAGAAAAAAGGAACGGAACATTTTGTTTATATATGGATAAAGACCATGAATCATGCCTATCAGAAACAGGATAGGCACAATACTCTACCATAACATTTAATTTTTTCTCATCATCCATATTCTGCGCAAAGCATTGCGAAGTGATTAAAAGAAAAATTGCAAGAAAGAAAACTATTTCATTGTACAGGACATGTATAACTTTCACTATAGCCTCCCAAGCCAAAATTTTCATGGAACAAATCCGCTATCGAATCTAATTTATGTTGCCCTTCATTCAATCTTTTCTCAACCAATGAATCACGCAGCACTAATCCAATAGAATCAGCAATCGCTTCGCTCAATTCTCCACAAAATTCTATTTCAGTAACAACTTCACTGTCATCAAATTCAACACACTGATTGTATTTGTAATGCCCATTTTCATGCTTTTGAAACGCTTCTACCAGTTCTTCTGTGGCCACATGATCCTCAGAGAATTTATAACCAACAGAAACAACAAACATTTTGTTTTCACCCAAAGTCGATATTGTTGTAAATCTGTATGTTATGAGATTTTTGATTAATCCATTTGAACAGCATGAAATTTTTTCATCTTTTGGAGTTGTATATCCACTTATTAATGAATCCAAGTATACATCTGGCCAAGCACACGTAATCCCGCCAACCATAATGTCTTTTTTCATATAACCATAATCTATACCCAAAATCTCATTGCATTTATTGGCATTTGACGTTTCACCATTTGTTTTTAAAAGAGAGTGACTTTCACTACACACCCATTTTCCACTAGAATTCTTATAGCAAAAATCACGGCTATTTCCTTTAATTTTCCCAGAAATAGAACCACCTTCTATTTCATCAATTCCAAACTGTTCATTTTTCAAATTAGGAGTTTTCGTATACAACGCCCGTTTCTGTTTTGAACTATGATTTGTCTTGCGTCCGAGTACGTCAAAATATTTTTGAGATGGCAAGAAATCAATGGTATAGTCTACGGATTCAATTTGTGAATTGCCATTGGCCTTAGCTACGCTTTTTTGCAGTATGGAACCGTCTGGACATTGCCCATCATCGCCATTCGGATTATAGCAATCGACTTCTTCGTACCACCAACCCACATTGCTTGTATTGAAATCGTAGATCCAGAGCCAGTCATTGGCACATTCCGAACCGCGATCATCATTGCATTTGTAACACTTGCCGTTCGAAGCGAA
>MNYL01000019.1 GCA_001873075.1 Fibrobacteres bacterium CG2_30_45_31
GCTTTAACAAAGAATCACGAGAATAATTATCAATTTTTGGCAAAAATAGCGAATCGTAGATCTGAACCTGTGTTTTCTGAGACAATTCAGCACGATAACGAGCCATCCAATTCTTTTTTTCCTCTCCAATCACAGATGAGAATACAGCTCCTTTAGCCGCCTCAAAATTGGGGAAAGAAGCGTATTGATCTAAATTAAAATAATACTCTCTCTTCAATGATATCTCAGGCGTGGTAAGGAACAAACCTAGCGAATTTGAGATCTGATCCAAAGCAGCACCGCCGAAAACAGTTTTTCCATATTTCTCATAGCCCACTTTCAAGTCCGCTTCAGAAACACCCCACGAAGTTAACTGCAAGCTATCACTCAGAAGTTTATTATAAATACCCACACGAGAACTGGTTTCAATGGCTTTGAAATACCACGATTCGTCAAGCCCCAGGGCCTCGGATTCCAACACATAAGCCTTCCAATCAATCATGTATTGAAGAAGTCTTGTACGAGGATACATGCGACGTTCCTCTGGCGGAATTTCACTTTGCAGATTAAGAACATCACGTTCATAAATGACTGGTTTTCCTTTACTCGTCGCAAGAACATACGAGGAATCGAGAACAAAATCACCAGACTGTGCAAGCTCTTTTTTCACTTGAGCTTCAACGCGTTCAAAGGGTTTCACTTCACTCGGAATTTCTTTATTCAAATAAAACACATGATAGCGTCCAGTGTTTGGGGCTTTGATCACCGAAGAAACAGCACCAGAGTGCTTGCCCTTAAACTCATCAAAAAGCTGTGGCATCATCCCTATTCCAAAAGGCAAGGCATGACTCACTTTCACTTCTCCCACTAAACCACCTTGAACTTTTGTCGCCTCATTCATACTCATGGAGGATGCTAATTTTTTAAAATCCAACAAGGTCAACGGTTGATTCACCACCTTCATCAGCGCAAGAGAATCGGTACTTTCGATGTGATAAACTTCGAATCCCGGGGTCGTCTTATAATTGTCCTTGTGGGAATCATAATAAGCACGAGCATTCGGAGGTTCAATCTTTTCCAATTTCAGAACAAATTTTTCTTTGATATTGTTAGCACTTTCGCGCATCATTTTATCTACATAGCTATCAATAAAAGCTCGCTCCAAAGAAGGACGCACTTCCTCAAGAGTCTTTTCCACTGCCGGAGTGCGGGACATCACTTTCAATATGACGTAATAAGAAGAATCACTATTCTTCTCATTTGTCTGCACCTTCAGCGTTTTAAAACTACCATCCACTTTCAACGCATCTTTTCCAAAAAGTGATTCCCGAACAGCCATGGTTTTAAGCAACGCATGATTTTGGGTTTCAGTCAGTTTTTCACGAACCATTCCCGGGATAGAATCGACGACCTTATTCGCTTCTAAACTTTTCTGTACCTTCTCCACCGAAAGCGAATCATTTGATTTGAAGTAAGCAAGTTCTACTTCAGCAGGTTTTTTATAGGACTTCAGTCTTGATTCAAAAAATACATTCAAAGAATCGGCATTTTCAGCCAAATAAACTTTCTTTGCGACGGAAACACGGCAGTCCGTGAAAAACTTACAGGTATCATTTTTGAATAGATCCGGGTGTTTTTCATAATAGTCCAAGAGTTGTTCTTCCGTGTGCCCTAAATTTTCAACAACATAAAATTGCTGATAAATACGGCTCAGCAAACGATCATGCAACGATGCCATCTTTTTTTCAACGGATTCATTGGGATCCCCCAATTTCTCACGTGCAGCGATCAAAAATTCCCGATCAGAAATCAAATTGGAAAGCAATTCGGCATATTTTTCAGGCTTATTGTAAGCGGGTTGCATGATCCGAGCAAGATCAAAATCGGAACGGTATATTTTTTCATCGCCAACGCGTGCAATGAGTTCGTCCTTAGTGCCAAAGGGATTACAACCAACAAGCCCTGCAACAGAAAGCAAAGCGAATAGGAAAATTATTTTTTTATTCATCTGAATCCTTAGTTTGGAATTAAAAGTGATTTTACTTCGCGACTTATTTTAGAGTTGCAATCGCGTCGTCCATAGTTCTATGAATCTCAAGGAGCGTATTCGCTCCGATGATTTCAATGATTTCAAAAACATTTTCGTTTACACCAGCAATTTTCATAGACCCGCCCGCCTCTTTCATCTTTTTATTCGCAAAAAGTAAGGCCCCTAATCCGGTACTATTGACGTAACGCAACTTTGTAAAATCAGCCACAATGTGAAGCACGCCTTCGCCCAAAAGACTTAAAACAACCTCTGAGACATGCTCCGCATTCGTAGAATCTAGATCGCCACTAAAACGAAGAATTCTCGCCATGGGAACACCGTCAACGAACTCCACTGTCAATAACATCTGTTTATCGTTCATGATTCCTCACGCATTTTAGTAATGCTCACTTGGACCCTCTGCGCATCTACGCGGAAAGTCATATCACTTGCAATTTTTTTAACAAGAGCGATACCTCGCCCACGCATAGAACCCGGTATAATGCACGGATTTCTGAATTTTTCACGAATCAGTTCTTGCGCCTCTGAAGAAAGTGTTTTGCACCCATTAGCAACAGCCAAATGAATGCTACTTTTATCAAAAGAAAAAGAAATACTAAATTTCTTATCGATGGGGAGCCCATGTTCTATCGCATTATTGGATAGTTCATCCACAATGGATTCTAACTGGAACGCTTCTCTGGGTGTATAGCCTTTACTCAAAAGGAGTCCTGCAATGAGTCTCCGAATCGCAGGAACATAACCTGCGTAAGCGGGGACTTCTAATGTCAGAGATCTAGATTCTGATTGATATTCCCAGCGGAAGTGCCTTAAGAAAGCATTTTTATTGGAATAGTAAGGGAAAACAAGATTCACCCCCATCAAATTCAATTTTTCAGCGAGTTCTGGTTTGGGAGCGAGAAGTGCGATACTTCCAGAACGTCTCATCAATCGTTCGCGGCACCCCATTAAAGCTCCCACAACAGGAGAACTTAAAAAATTTACTTGAGATAAATCTACGAGTAAATGGAATCGCTTCTTTTCCACAAGATCATCCACTAAAGCAGAAATTCGAGTGATCGCCTCAAGACCAATATCGCCATAAAGTCTTAAAACAGAAACAGTAGGCTCTTCAGCAAAAGGTTCAAGAAGAACTGTCGAAACAGGCAATGTCATGTTAAAGCCCAACTACTTCCCGTGTACCACAAAGGTTGCCGCCTTCATCAAATAGGGAGAGTCGTAAAAGCGATGGCTCAAAACGGCACTCCAACCTTAAAATTCCACTAGGAATAACGTCTATTGCGTAACTAAAAAGAGAATTCGTTTCCACCTCAGCGAGACTCGCACTCCGCGGATCAAATCCCATCGCAAGCGAGGAGTCCGAAACAAACTGCCGGATATAAGGCAAAAAAACATCGTCAGAAGAGATGTCCATTCGAATGGTCTGAGGTTCCATCATGGCACACAATATACATACTTCTATCTATATTGGTGGTGTTGTCTTTGGAAACTTTACCCTCTCCTCCGACAACTCCTAAACACCACCGTTCAGGAGTTGTTATTGCGATCGCCCTCTTTGCGATGTTTGTGGGCTGTCTTGTCACGGCAACCTGGCTTGCTGGGCATTTTATATCCCGCTACTTAGGGCAAACCCAAATATATGGAAATGTAGTGATAACCCCCTTTGGCTATGAAACAGAGGGATTATTGCACCATTCCTGGGATTCTATTCGGGTGCTTGGAGATGGGATCAAAATCACAATCAAACACCCCGCCTTCCGAGGCCACTTTGTGCTTTCACCCAAAGAAGATTTTTTGCAATTAACAATGGACTCCGTGGTGATGCGTCTAGCTCCCACCCAATTCAAATCTTTGAATGAAAATCCGCTTCCTAATAATTTCACATTTCCCAATATTCGCATCCCCTTTCAGGCAAGCATTAACATTAATCATATCGAAACTACCGTAGACTCCATTGGCAAATGGAGTTTGGATTCGCTTCGTATAGTAAGTCTGAACAAACAAACAATAGGGATTGATTTTCAAAATTTTTCGGGAAGTCACGTAGAAAGAAAGGTCGGAATGCAAGCAAAATACGCTTGGAACTCAGACTTTGTCGATCTTGGCATCAAACTAAAAACCGAAGATAATGACAGTATCCTATGCACAGTCAATGCACCACGTCTAGTCCTCCAGAATTTTTCTGGCGATCTCTCGTTAAGCGTCAAAAATCCTGAGACCTGGTTACCTGGAATCCTCCCTCAAGGGATACCGACTGCAAACAACTTAAATCTTGATATTTCATTTTCAGCAGATGTTCTCAAAAAACGTTTTTCCTATAAGGGTGAACTCCAATCCTCTATTGGAGAGTTCTGGCCGCTACCGCCCCTTTTTGCCAGTATTCATTTTTCTGGGAATGAAAAGGGCAATTACGTTGCTGATGGGAAATTTGTGGGCGATGAAGGCGGTGAAATAAACCTTCAAGGAAGCATGGATAAAAACCTCAACGGAATGCTGCGTGGCAGTATAGAAAATATCAGTGCTGAATTTGGTTTTTTGATGATGCCCTTAGACATCACGATTCATTCGGCAAAAAAATCAGGCGATTCACTTGTACTGGATTTAGAAACTCGGCGGGGGTCGAAAGTGAGCGGAACAATTACTCACCTCACCACAGATCCCAAAATCACATTTAATGCCGACATTGATGAAAACGAAACCTGGGCTCTCGATTGGTGTACTGGAAATCTTCGACTCGGTTCACGCCCTCAAATTCAAGGTTCATTCTACAAGGGAAAATTACGTGCAAAGGCAGTGATCACTCCTGTCGAATATGCATACTTCATGAAAGTGGATTATCTGGAAGTCAAATTGGTGCTAGATGAAAATGGAATTATTTTCTCTGATGGTTTGATCCGTGCCCCGAACGAGACATACACATTCACTGGAGATGTGATGTGGGAAGATTCCATTCCCCATACCTCCTGGAAAGTACATCAGGGAGCTGAAGGATACGCCGAAGCTTGGATTTCTTTTGATGCGGATCTTTTTGTCAAGGCAGACCATGTACAACTAGCCACAATCCCCTTCGCAGACTCTACCTGGAGAAAGGGTATGGATGGCTTTGTCTCTGGAAACTGGGAACATCATTTTTCTAATAATACTGGCATTGCAGAAATCTACGCCGAAACGCAATTTAAGCAGTTCCCCATCAAAATGAATTTGAAGGCGAGGGAAAATGGCGATTCTCTATTCCTTGACAAAGCAGAATTTTTCCATCAGCAAAATAAAATTGAAGCGGAGGCGATTGCACTTCTTCATAGAGATACAATCGCCGATACCATTATGAGTGTTTCTCTTGTGCAGGCCTGGGCATCCACGCATGAATTTAATATTCCCATTTTGCTCAGTCCCTTTGAAATCACAACCCTTCGCAAAGGCTCTCTCAGCGGTGATATTTCGTATCACGAAACACAAGGAATCCAAGGAAATCTTGATTTTGATACTCTTGCATTAGAAGGCGTTTCCGATGAAAACTTTCTTATTCCACGATTAAATCTTTTTGCAGAAAAAGACAAAGTGGAAATTAACGGCAATGTTATTTTGGGAAATGGTGGCTGGAACGGAAATACACAAATTATCATTGATCACATATTGAATGATTCAAGACACATCAGTGCCTCGCATACAGCACAAAACGGAGGAACTTTTTGGCTTGAGGGAGATCTCGATACGAATTTAACCTGGACAGGGGAAGTCAACGCCAATGGAGCTTGGTTCCTTCCTTTCAATGCAGGAGAAATTATCAATACAGATCTTCATGTCGACGTGACGGCAGAACTTCGCGATGGACTTGATGGAGTACATGCGTCATTCTTCTCGGATACGACGCTCTATGATTCCAAACTTTCATTGCCCATTTTCCCCATCTCTTTCAGTGGACGTTTAGAAAAAGGAATCGTGAGTATTCCTACGGTAGAAACCAGCAATGATCGAGGGGAAAAAATTTTCGCATCCGTACAATATGATATCCATAAGTCACAGTTAGATGGGATTGATTTTCATACGGATAATTACACGCTCCTTTGGGATAATATTCACGAGATCAAATTTGAAAATATTGATGGACACATGAGTGATTCAAAAAAAGAAATGTCTCTATTCCTGGAAATGCCTGGTATTTACTATACGTTGAAGGATCCTTCCATCGGGAAAGGCGATGCAAAAATTCGCGGCTATGCGACCTTGCATTTGCCCCATGCTGAAGCAGGCAGTTTCGTGAATAAATCCATTGATGGCAACTTTTATGTGGATCGCGCCGTATTCAAAAAACAACTAGAAGTGGATATTGGTCTCAATAGCCTTAATCAATTGGTAAGTACGCTCTCCAGTTTTTTCACAAAAATTCGTCGTGAAAAACCGATGCAGACTGAAAATACATCAACCACAAGTAGACCCACCAACATATCCATTCATGTCAGCGATTCACAAGAAGATTCCGTAGCAATAGTTGCGAACTTTGCCACATTTCCCTTAACTTTAGACCTCTGGATTTTAGGAACTTTGGATCATCCGATTCTTCGCGGAGATATCAATAACTCTGGGAATGGTTTTATTGGCTTGGAAGGTCTATTCCAATTTAATCTGGAATCCTTTGCAGTTTCCTGGCAAGATGTCCCGTGGAGAAGGGGGGCTCTCGATGTTTCCAGTTCCCAAGAACTTCCTTACTGTGATAATACAGAAAATGAGGAAACCTGCCCTATTCAATTAAACTTTATGGGGTCCGTTACCAATCCGCAACCCATACCTAGTTCCAATTGTGGCACCGAGTCCTCGCCAGCCGCAATCTATTATGACATTCTTCTCGGTTGTATTGCCAACGATCAAAGTTCTTCGTCCATCGACAGAAATAAAGTCGCAGGAAAAATTATTGGTGGAGTACTGACTTCTACGGCGAACAAAACTCTCGGTGGTGAATACGTGGGCGACATTGATATGAAACTACGCTTCTTTAGTGATAGCCCTTCTCAAGAAAAAGATTCCAGTTACTTGCGTGTTCCTATTTCTCTGAATCGATGGGTGAAAGACTTGAGTTTGGTATTTGGGTACACGCAAGATCAAAGTGAAAATCCGACCTATGATCAAGCTTTAGAGGCGGGTCTTAATTATACAATTCCAGTCTTCAACGAATCCGATAAGAAACAACCGAACCATTATGATCCAAAACTAGACTTCAGCGGAAGCCTTGTTTCGCGGCGCTATGTTACAGCACTGGAAACAGATGCCAATGAAAATCGCATTGAAAAAAATATTGGTTTTAATTACACCTATCACTTCTGGGCCCCCTGTCTTTTGGGTCTCGGCAATTGCCCCACGCCTGGTGAAAAAAAGCCCGGTGAAAAGAAAAAAGAAACGGAGGCCAAGCCATGATTAACCGCCTCCTCATAGCCTTACTTCTCCTAGTCTCTTTGGGCATGACCGAAACTGCCGTTAAAAATCCCTGGACTTTGGAATTCAAAGGGAACGATCTTTTTACGGCATACCAATTAGAACAGCAATTAGAACTCCCCGAGGAATTCGGTTTGATCGATACTTCTCGCCAAGATTTTCTGATGAAACTTGCCAAGGGAAATATTGAACTTCTTTATTATTCAAAAGGATATTTTAGTTCAAAAATTCTGTTGGACATTCAAAAAAAGCATGTCACCACTGATTCCGTATACACCATTTATCATTTTACTATTGAAGAGGGGGATCGTTACACATTCAATGAATTTAGTGTAGAAAAAGAGAATCCACAAGATACAAACCTAATCGTTGCCGACAATCTTCATATCACTCAAGGCCAGAACTACGATCCTGTCATCGTCTCAGATGATATACAAGAAATAAGAACACTCTACAGAAACCACGGTTATTTGCATGTTCGCGTTGATTACATTGAGCGTTTGGATACTACCCGGCATCTTGTCAATGTTGAAATTTTTGTAGCTTCGGGAACGCAAGTAAAAATGGGTGACTTTACGAGTTCAGTGCAAAGACCTCCCCAATTTAAGGACAGCCTAGGGCGAACACAAAGTGGGCTTTCAGATACCGTGTGGCTCAACAGCCTTTGGCGCGTAAAAAAAGGCGATGTGATTGACGGAAAAAAATACACCTCTTTCCGTTCCAAATTATTCTCGACACAATTATTTACCCAAGTGAAATTAGAAGATTCTCTCCGCACGGATGGGCTCTCCGACATTCACTTCCAAGCGATTGAAAGAATCCCCGGAGAAGCTCATTATTCAACGTTCTATGAAGAATTGTACGGATTCGGCGCATCAGCTTCCAGTAAGCATAAAAATTTCTTTGGACATTTTAATGAAGGATCTCTTAGTCTCCTTGTCGCACAAAATAAGCAGGAACTCACTCTCGGTTATGCGAATCCATTGCTCTTCGGAACAGGACTTACCGTCATTCCAACAGCAATTCGCTTTGATGATCGTATCATATTCAATCATGAAAAAATTTCGCCCCCTGCTTACCCGGATAGCTTAGAAGAACGCCTTGAAGTGATCAATCGTGGTGATTTAACATTTGGTTTTTCCAAAAACATTCGCTTCCGTGGTACCATTGATAGTCGATTTGTTCAAAAGAATGAAGATCGTCTGTTAAAACTCAAATTGGAAACGGCATTAACCTTCGATTACACAGACGATTATTTTAACCCCACCCAGGGAATTCGTCTTGCCCCCACTGCAGGTGTAGGCGCCAATTTTGATGGAACCATTCGAAATCCAGAACTTTCTGGACATCCCTATAGCTACGGGGAAGTGGTTTTAAGTGGTTATTTGCCCATTTACGGTCCCCTATTAGGAGCCCTGAGCGGTAGCTACGGACAGTTCTTTGCCGCTAGTATAGAAGATGATGCGCGAATTTTCTACCAAGGTGGATCCCGCTCTGTGCGTGGGTATCGTTTCCGTAGTATCTATCCTAGCTATTCTACCGTGGAAGACGGAGACACCGTAATCTACACGGGTCTTACCCCTCGCTATTTCCGAGTCAATCAAGAACTTCGTTTTAATATTCCAATGAATTCGCTGAAAAATTGGCAGTTGGTTCAATTTTGGGATTGGGCTTTTGTCACTGATGCAGAAACGAACACATACGAGGGTGCAAAAAAAGCAAGCCTTGGGTTCGGCATTCGATACAAATGGCAATTCTTGACACTGCGCCTAGACTACGCATTCAAGAAAGAGTTTGGAGATTGGGGGCCAGAGGCCTATCGATTCAGTCGAATGAACTTCGACTTATCGCAGGCTTTCTAACCAAAATTTTATTTAGCGCGTCAATGTCTTATAATGAATTGGCTTTGGATTTTCAGCATCTTCCCCCAAACGGCGGCGGCGATCCGCCTCGTATTCCGTCCAATTACCCTCGAACCACACCACATTAGAATCACCTTCGAAGGCGAGAATATGGGTGGCGATGCGATCTAAAAACCAACGGTCATGAGAAATAATCACAGCACAACCGGCAAAGCGAAGCACCGCTTGTTCCAATGCCTGGAGCGTTTCCACATCCAAGTCATTAGTAGGCTCATCCAAGAATAACAAGTTCCCTGGATGTTGCAAATTCTTTGCCATCAAAACGCGGTTGCGCTCACCACCACTCAACAAAGCCACTTTCTTTTGTTGATCGGTACCATTCAGATTAAACAATCCGCAATAGGCGCGGCTATTCATCTTGTGATCCCCAAGGACAATTTCATCCGCACCGTTAGATATGGTTTCCCAAACCGTTTTGTTCTCATCCAAACTTTCACGGCCCTGTTCCATAGAAATAATTTCTACCGTATCACCAATCTTTAAAGTACCCGCATCCGGCTTTTCTAAACCATTCACCAGCTTAAAGAGCGTCGTTTTACCGGCACCATTCGGGCCAATGATGCCAACAATTCCAGAACGTGGCAACGTGAACGATAAATTGTCAAACAAAAGCTTTTCACCATAGGCCTTGCGAAGGGCCTCTGCTTGAATGACCACATCGCCCAAACGCTTTCCGTTCGGAATATAGATCTGAGCCACTTTGACCTGTTCCCTGCGATCTTCAGCAAGCAATTCTTCGTACGCCTTCAAACGAGCCTTACTTTTCGCCTGACGAGCCTTAGGGCTCTGCTTCACCCACTCCTGTTCACGAGAAAGTCTTTTCTGACGATCGGACTCCCCTTTTTCTTCGTTCTTCAGACGATCCAACTTTTGATCAATCCACTGGCCATAATTACCCTGCCATGGGATTCCACGACCGCGGTCAATTTCTAAAATCCAGTTGGTCACATTATCAAGAAAATAACGATCATGAGTCACCAAAATCACGGAGCCCTTATAATCGCGTAAATGGTGTTCTAACCACGCCACCGATTCTGCATCCAAATGATTGGTCGGTTCATCCAAGAGCAATAAGTCCGGTTCTTCTAAAAGCAAGCGGCAAAGAGCCACTCGGCGTTTTTCGCCACCCGATAAATTAGTGACTGGGGAATCGCCCGGAGGGCAACGGAGAGCATCCATCGCAATTTCAATGTTGCGCTCCAAGCTCCATAAGTCTTCGGCATCAATAATATCCTGTAATTTGCCTTGTTCTTCCATGAGTTTATTCATCAGATCTTCACTCATTTCTTCGGCAAATTTCATGGAAATTTCATTGTAGCGATCCATCACCGCTTGTTTCTTAGCAACGGCGCGCATCACATTTTCTTTCACAGTCAACGTCGACTCCAGTTGCGGTTCCTGTGGCAAATAACCTGCGGTACGTCCTGGCTCAATCCAAGCTTCGCCTTGGAATTCTTTATCCATGCCCGCCATGATGCGCAAAAGTGTCGATTTTCCCGAACCATTCGGGCCGATAATACCAATCTTTGCTCCATAATAAAAGCTCAACGAAATATCCTTAAGGACTTCCCTATTCGGGGGATAAATCTTGGTCATACGGTGCATGTAGAAAACAAACTTTTCTGCATTTTTTTCGGCCATAACAAATTCCTTTTAAGATGAAATCCAGAGCAGGATCAACAAAACAAAACGCCCATCAACAGATATTGAGAGCAAATATACTAATGGGCACCTCTAAAAATTCTTTTTCTATGGAATCGACTGAGACACATCGCAATAGTTCGTCGCTCAAAGTGGCAAATAACACAATTATTGGCCTCTTTTCGCTTCTGCTCTTGCTCGGTCTCACTCAATTCCATGACCGCAAACCAATTTTTAGAGGAGGGCCCTAATCCTCAAAAATATTTAGGAAGTCTTTTCTTGACTCTTTAAGGCTTGATGATACTTCACTATTGCAGCAAGGCTCATCGCGATTCCTATGATAAGAAGCATACTCACACAGTAAGCTCCAATACCAGGCTTCACCTCTATCATCATTCCAAAACCGCTTTGTAAAATATACGTCGGCATATTTTGGATAAAAATCCAAAGTGAAATTAGAGACATTATTCCCATAACACAAGAACCGACAGGAGTCACAAAAGCAAACAGTCCCGCAACCAATATGGCAACAAAAATGCCAAACAGAACCGGAATTTTTTCCAGTCGCATGGGGACATTCGCTAAGGCTCCGCCATTCTCTTGAGAAAGGTCTTTCAATATTTTATTTTCTTCGTCACTCAAAACAGACGTTACATCCAATCCCATCGCAAGCTCATACGCATTGGGCTTCGCCACCGTTCTTTCTGCGCAAGAAAAGGTGAAAAGCGGGAACAAAAAACCAATCAACGCCAACCCAAAGGGAATAGATACCATTCTCTGAAAAACTTTCAATTTATCCAAACGTCTACTTCTCCTGAACTTCCGGTGCTACCGTAGGAATGGTAACACCTCGATCCTTTAAAATTTTCTTTGCCTTTTCCAAATCTACTTTTTGATGAGAGGGAAATGCGCAACGGAAACCTAAATCATCACTCCAAAAGCGGGGGTCCTCGGCTTCTCTTGAAGTCAAATCAATTCCATCCTCGTCACTTTTCCAAGAGCCTCCCTTAATCACATTCTCATACCCTAAAAGAGAACCCGTGGGATTCGATCCCTCGACATAAAAAGAAAAAGCAGAATACAGATCGCGAGTCCATTCCGCTAGGTTCCCGGACATGTCATAAAGACCCCATTCGTTCGGTTTCTTTGAACCCACATTCCGTGGGCCGTAAAGAGAATCTTTATCACTGAGGTCATAGGAATTTTTTTCAAAAACCGCATAGGCCCTTGGATCTGGATTTTCGTCCAAATTCCAGAGAGAGCCCTCGTTGTTCGCAGCGCGACCGGCATATTCCCACTGGGCTTCTGTGGGGAGGAACCCACCCACCGCTTTACAAAACGCATTGGCTTGATTCCAAGTCACATTATGGACAGGAATATTTTCGCCCTTAAATGTAACTGAGTCATTACCGATGATGCGACGATAATGATCTTGCGTGACTTCCGTTTTATGAATCGCATAAGGGGAAAGAGAAACGATCTTCCCCCGATAACGGAATGAGCCGGAATCTATTTCCACCACTCTCCCACGATAAAAATCAATCAGTGGATCCACGACTGGCTTCGGTTGATCTACCACTTTTTTTACCGTATCTTTCGGTGGGAGAACCACGGATTTGGGTGGTGGATTTAGCCACAACTGCACTTCGGGTTGCGCTAGAATATAGTCTGACAAAATAAATTTTCCCATCCCTTCTATTGTCACTCCATTATACACAAATTCCAATTTTAAATAGCGATAGTGATGACGACTTACCACCACATCCCTTTCCTCAATCCAGACAGGTTTATTTTGTAACGTGATATAAATTTGGAGTTTTTTCGGATCTTTCATTGCATTTACAATGGAATCAAAGTACACCAAATTCTTTGGCGCCCCCATCCACACCATATCATGACGTTTGGAAGCGGTTGCATATCTCAATGAAATGACCTTCTCCATAGGGAGAACCGTGACAGAAGTCGGAATAAGAATATCTCGCACGGTATCTTTTTCAAAAAAATCCAAACGGCTCATCAGTAACCTATTAAAAGCCACCAACTCTCTCGATTTCGAATCTTGCCATTGTGTTTTTGCGCGCGCTCTTGTATTTTCAAACTCCATTACATAGCCTTGATAACTGGAATCCTCTTTTGACATACCGAGTGGAGGTTTCTTCATCACAGGATAAATCGAATCAAAGGGTACAACGCCCGCTCCAATAGATGATTTTGCAATATCCGCAATAAACTGGTCATAAAGGACTTCCGTTTCTTCTAAAGAACGAGTCAATGCGACGGCTTCAGCAGTCACATTCGTTTGTATTGTATAACGAGAGGAATCCAAAGGAATGATATTGGGCATCACCTTGGTTAATTTTCCAGGATGTACCGAAGCACCTATTGTTACAGGGAGAGTCTGAGGTACAACAAAAGTCGCATAAAAGATTCCGGTGCGAACAGGGTAAAGTGTGACAGGCGCTTTACCCAGCACCGATGAACCAATAATTACAGCGGCGCCCGCTGGAGCCTCCACTTTTACAATGCCAGACAAAGGAACAGACGTTAAGCGTTGCCACTCTCCATTTCGCATAAAGAAAATTTCTCGAACGCGAGAGGTGTAAAGGAACCGTTTATCAAAATAAATATCTGATTCATCTTGAAATGGTTTTTCTCGTCTTGTCGCATAAAAGCGAAGTTGGGAAGCTTCATAAGCAGAGAGTCTATTCGCAGAGAGATCAAAGGCATGGAGGTTTTCAAATCGATCAGAAGCAATATCACCAACATACCATCCATAGGCATTGCCCCCATGCTTGTGGCGCAAATAAAAGGTGTTCACCGCAAGAGGGAATTGAGGACGAGTGGATTTCAATGTTTGTCCAATCGTCCCTATAGATGTTTTTTCATCAACCTTCAGCGATTCATTCTGCTTATACTGATCCGCGAGTACCTGATAGCGACGATCCCCTTTTGCTCCAAAGGCCATCACAGAAAAGAGAAGCGACAAAATAAGGAGTCGAAAAAGATAAGGCATATAACCACCTCCAAGGGAACTCTACACCAGTACTCCCAATAAAAGATAACACCATCTTTAGGGATTATTATCGCGAGGGAGCCCTTGGTACGACAAAAATCCACCCGCATCCCCGCCTGTTGGGCCTAATTCGACAATCCAATCGGAAAGTCGAATAATATCAGGGTGGTGTTCAACAATAATAACGGTATTGCCAAGATCAGTCAATCGGCGCAATAGGTTCCAAAGAATTTGAATGTCCTTAAGATGAAGGCCTGTCGTTGGTTCATCCAGTAAGTACAAGAGGCCCTCTTTTTTGCTTTTAGAAAGTTCCGCAGCAAGCTTCATTCGTTGTGCTTCTCCACCACTTAACGTCGTCGCCGATTGCCCTAGACGTAAGTACCCTAATCCGACTTCGCAAAGTATCTGAAGGGGTTTCAAAATTTTCAATTGATCTTTAAAAAATTCACAAGCGTCATCAATACGCATATCGAGAACATCCGCAATGTTCTTCCCTTTAAACTCAACCGTAAGTGTCTCTTGGTTATACCGTTTGCCCTTACATTCTTCGCACACTTCCCACACATCAGAAAGAAAATGCATTTGAATAGCGACAGAGCCACGGCCTTCACACGCAGCACAGCGACCACGGGCCGAATTGTAGCTAAAGCGCCCGGCATCAAAACCCTTGACCTTCGAAATTTCCATTCGAGCAAATAGTTGACGAATAGATTCCAACACTCCTGTGTAGCTTGCGGGAGTTGATCGCGGAGTTCCAGAAATGGGATCTTGATCCACTAATAAAACATCCTTAATGGAATCAGGGAAGAAAACACGTTCTCTCGCCTGCTTCCGTTTAGTTCCACGAGCAAAAGCCCCTTTCATCAGTGGAAGAATCTCCCCCATCACAAGAGAACTTTTCCCTGAACCTGACACCCCACAAACCGTGGAAATACAACCTTGAGGAAATCGCACCGAGATATTTTTCAAATTGTTGAGGTCCATGTTCTTAAACTCTAAAAACTCCGTATTCGCATCAATAGGGTGGCCCCCTGGAGGATTATAGAGCGGAAGACTACCTGTGAGGTATTTTACCGTTTCGCTTTGAGGAAAAGCCTTCAATGCCGATTTACGAGAAAGTTCCTTAGGAGAACCTTCCGCAACCACTTCGCCCCCCAACTCGCCCGCTCCTGGGCCAAAATCCAACAGATGATCCGCCGCCCGAATCATTTCCATATCGTGTTCAACCACCACCAATGTATTACCAAGATCCCGCAAACGGTACAGTGTCTCTAGTAATTTGTGCGTATCACTTTGGTGCAAACCGACAGTCGGTTCATCCAGTACATAAAGAACCCCTTCTAAACCGCTTCCAATCTGGCTCGCGAGGCGAATGCGCTGTGCTTCGCCACCACTCAAGGTTTCACCCGTACGAGAAAGCCCCACATAACCTAAGCCCACGCCGATCAAAAAATCTAAGCGACCCAAAATTTCGCGCAATAAGGGTTTCGCAACGATCGCATTACCCCCAGAAAAAGAGCATTCCGCAAACCAAACTCGCGCCTCATCAATACTCTTTGCAGTCACCGTTGTGATGTTTTCTCCATTCACCAAAACCGAACGATATGCGGGTTTTAAACGCGCCCCATGACAACTCGGGCACTCTTCGCCTTTGTCATTCATACCTAGGCCAAAGCACGTTTCACAAGCTCCCCAATGCGTATTGAAACTAAAATGTTTGGGATTCAGTTCTGTTTCCAAATACCAATGACAATGGGAGCAACCAGGAACTTGAGAAAAGGTTTCCAATTTACTGGATTCTATTTGAATACCAAGCACTTCATGACCGTCTCGGTAAGCTCTTTCAAGAGCGTCTACCAAACGATTTCGATTCGATTCTGAGATAGGAATAAAATCGACAAGACCGAAAACTTCCTTGGAATTTTTGGGGATCCCCTTCATGGGTAAAGCGATAATTTTGCCATCGACCAGTACTTTTCGATAACCCAGTTCTACGAGCCGATCCGAAAGAGATTCAACTTTTTCAGCCGCAGAGGCCATCCAATTTCGATTTCCATTCGCAATCCAAAGAGGGGCCAATACGTTTAAGTTTTTCCCTGCATAGTGAGTAAAAACATGTTCAACAATGGAAGCCACGTTCGTAGAGCGAATCGGTTCTCCACAATCGATGCAGTGCGCTTCTCCCACACGCGCCCAAAGGATGCGAAAGTAATCATAAATTTCGGTAAGCGTCGCCACGGTACTACGAGGGCTCCTGCTGGAACTCCCCTGATCAATCGCAATCGCTGGCGCAAGTCCATGAATACTATCAATGCAACCGCGATCCATGCGGCCCAAGAATCGCCGCGCGTAAGTGCTAAGCGTCTCTACAAAACGGCGTTGGCCTTCTGCAAAAAGCGTATGAAAGGCAAAACTGGATTTGCCAGAGCCAGAAACACCAGAAACTACAGTGAATTTATGACGCGGAATAGTTACAGAAAAATTCTTCAAATTATGTTTACGCGCACCGACCACTTCAATATCCAAAGAAGCGGTACTCTCCAGGGCTCGCCAAGGATTTTTGGTAATCGGGGCAAGAGATGCATTCGCAAGGAGGGGCGCTAAATACCGACCTGTATGAGACTTCTTGTTTTTAGCCACTTGCTCTGGGGTCCCAGCGGCTACAATGTAACCCCCTTTTTCACCCGCCTCAGGCCCTAAATCAATCACCCAATCAGCACACTTGATCACATCCAAATTATGTTCAATCACCACCATACTATTGCCTAAAGCGCGCAAGCGCGCAAGACATTCTAAAAGCTTGCGAATATCTTCAAAATGGAGGCCTGTGGTGGGCTCATCTAAAAGGTATAACGTGTGACCAGTGCCTGGACGACGCAATTCGGTGCTGATTTTAATACGTTGAGCCTCGCCGCCACTCAATGTGGTAGAGGGTTGCCCTAATGTCAGATATCCCAAACCAATTTCTTTCAATAACGCCAACGGTTCCGCAATGCGAGGAAGATCCGCAAAGAATTTGCAGGCATCCTCAATCGTCATATCTAATATATCTGTAATGGTGCGACCGTGATAATGAATTTCGAGAGTGGCATCATTAAAACGCTTGCCATCGCAAACTTCACAGGGCACCTGAATATCGGGAAGAATCTGCATCTCCACATTCTTCACGCCAGCGCCTTCACACGCTTCACAACGGCCACCGCTGACATTAAAACTAAAACGACTTTTGGTGTAACCGCGCATTTTGCTTTCTGAAAGACTCGCAAATAAATCCCGAATATCATCAAAAATTTTGGTATAAGTCGCAGGATTAGAACGCGGGGTGCGCCCAATCGGTGTTTGATCAATTTCAATCACCTTATCAATATATTCCAAGCCCTCAATGTGATCAAATTTTCCCGGAGTGTCCTTAGCTCCAAAAAAATGCCTTGAAAGTTCACGGCGCAAAATATGATTCACCAGAGAACTTTTTCCAGAACCCGAAACCCCTGTCACCACAGTAAAAATACCATCCAGGGGAATTTTCACATCAATACTTTTAAGATTATGCTCTGCCGCTCCCAAGACTTCTAAAAAATGCGTTTTAGAATTTACCAGTTTTCGAATTTTGGGAATTTCAATTCTCTTTGCTCCACTCAAATACTGCCCCGTGAGCGACTTGGGATTCTTTTCCAAATCTTCGACGGTTCCCATGGCGACAACATTACCACCTTCCACACCTGCGCCTGGACCGATATCAATCACACAATCTGCATGGCGCATGGTCTCTTCATCATGCTCCACGATAATCAAACTATTACCCTGCGCTCTCAATCTCTCAAGAATCGACAAAAGCATTTCATTGTCGCGGGGATGTAAACCGACACTGGGTTCATCCAACACATAAAGGACTCCCTGTAAGCCTGCACCTACCGCGCTCGCCAAACGAATGCGTTGCGCTTCTCCACCACTCAACGTAGCAGCCCCACGCGAAAGGGTCAGATAACCTAACCCCACCGATGTTAAGAAGCCCAAACGGTTTCGAATTTCCTTAAATATTTCGTGTCCAATGCGATCTTCTCGTGCGCTCAGCTGAAGTTCTCTAAAAAACTTTTCCGAGCGTTCAATAGACCATTCACTCATCTCGTGAAGACCATGCCCATGGAACTCTACAGCGTTCGCCACCGGGTGCAGGCGCGCGCCCCCGCAAACATTACAAACTTCTTCATGCATGAACTTTTTGAAATGAATAATATGCCATTGATCCCAAAGCGCTTGCATTTGCGGAATAATTCCTGGCACGGATTGAGTCACATAACCTTCTCTCGAACGGTAGCGAATCACATGTTCCGTACCATAGAATATGGCGTTCTTTGCCGATTCCGAAAGATCTTTCCATGGTGTGGATAAAGAAAAGTTATCTGCTTTTGCAGCCGCTTTAAATGCAGACCAACCGTGATGCGTAAAAATGACATCTCCATCCGCTTTTTGACATGCTAAGGCCCCTTGCTCAATGGAGAGAGAATCATCCGGGACAATCAAGTTCGGCTCAAACCGATAGCTACGTCCCAAGCCTTTGCAATTTGGGCACTGGCCTTGTGGATCATTAAATGAAAATAAGCGGGGTTCCAATTCTGGAATAGAAATTCCACACTTCACACAAGCGAGTTCTGTACCTTGTACAAAGTAATCTTTATCGTCTAATAAAAAAGCGACGACTTTCCCTTCTGTTAGATGAAGAGCTCCCTCAATGGATTCTCGCACACGCGAAATATTCTTTTTCTCTAGCGGCACACGATCCATAACGACTTCAATCGTGTGCTTCTCATAACGCACTAGGAGAGGAACCTCTTCCAAGCGGTAAAAAATACCATCAACGCGGACTCGGGAAAATCCTTTGTTCACCAAATCCGCAAGTTCTTTGCGGTATTCGCCCTTGCGTTCTTGTACCATCGGCGCAAGCACCACCAAAGCCCGCCCCTCAGACTCCGCATAAAGATTATCGACAATTTGGTCTGGCGTTTGGGCCTGAATTTTTTTTCCACATTTAGGGCAATGAGGAACACCGAGGCGTGCGAATAAAAGTCGGTAGTAATCCATGATTTCTACCACCGTCCCCACCGTAGAACGAGGGTTTCGGTTCACTGTCTTCTGATCAATAGAAATAGTCGGCGAAATACCTCGGATGCTTTCTACATCGGGGCGTTTCATACTACCAATAAACTGCCGCGCGTATGCCGATAAAGAATCAACAAAACGCCGCTGGCCCTCTTGGAAGATTGTATCAAAAGCGAGACTGGATTTGCCAGAGCCAGAGACTCCCGTAATCACCACAATGGAGTCCCGCGGAATGGTGACATTGACATGTTTCAGATTGTGTTCTTGTGCATCTCTAACGATTAAAGATCGAGTCATAATGCGTTAAATATAGTGAACAAATGTTCACAAAACAAGAGACGAAATACTTACAAAAAAGCCCCAATCTTTCGACCGGAGCTTTTGAAATTTTAATGAGGATGACTATTTCACCTCAGTTCGACGATAACCGCGGGTCATGCTAAACTGAGTCCGGCGGTATTCACCTGGCAAGTATGTTTGACCACCCAAATTGACACAGTGTTCAAATGGGTATTCAATCAAAGAAACCTGATAGATATAGGGTCCTGTCGACATTTTACGCCCATTCTGAGAAATAGGGTACATTTTCACGGTAGCAATCACACTACCACTCGTCACACCATTACCTGTAAAGTTGGTTGCCGTATTGTAACACCGCTCCTGAACTCCAGTACTATTTGTAGCAACAATCTGCTTCAAAGCGGCTTCACTCATTGACTCCGTATATTGGCTCACAAAATGTCCTAAATTATCAAAAACGCGTACATTGATCTGAAATGGTTCATCTGTCACAAAAGCAATACTCGTGCAACTTTCTTCTTTTCCATCATTGTAGCAACGGGTCACACCACCAGAGGCATTTGTAGCATCCGTCGTGGAAGATTGGAGGAACGTGAAGCGACCATTACCATCCGATGCAGTACTTCCAGAAACTGATCCAGAGCCTGTGCCCACCGATGTTGATGTCCAAGGTCCAAGATTATTTTTCAACCACTCCTCTGGATCATTAACGTAATCCGACGGTAACGGCGAAATCAAAATTTCTCCTGTCTGATCATCGGGGAGTTCTCCACTCGGTAGCGTCTTATTGTCAAAGATAGGGCGATCAATAGAAACATCGGTCGGGATTATAGTCGTCACGGAACCAATGGAAATCTTAGTCACTGGGCCCCACTCATAACTGACCACCGCTTTTCCTGCCGCAGAGGTGATCGACACGGAGGCGTTAGAATAAGTAAACCTATTAAAACCAACATAGCCATCAGTCGTAGCAGAATAATTAAACGCGAGAGAATCATTCAATGCAGGATTTTTTAATGTTGAGCAACTCACGTCCGAACAAAGTTGCCCCTCCAGTTTGTAAACAAAACCATCTGCACCCTGACTGTTAACATAGGTTAACCCTGTCACATAATAAGCCAAAGTATCTATTTTATACTCTAAACTCACTGTATCTTTAAGACTACGGGTAACAAGAATGGGGAAATAACCCGTTCCACCACTGGATTTGATAAGATCGACTGAAAGACTACTCAAAGTGGTATTCAAGAAAAGGTAAGTCACGAGGTTGCCTTTATCATCAGTCTTCACTTCAGCGTGACGAATCACTGGCTGGCCATAATTCGGGGGAGCAATTTCAGCAAGGGATGTATGAATGTAAAGATTAGAACCATCCGTCTGCCTATCTGCGTAAAAGAAATGCAAATAATGCCAAGACCCCTCGGCCCAGCAATTTGCACTATTCGTTGCCGCCAAAGGACCTTCATCACAACCATGCCTATTAGCAGCAAGATTCGCAATATTCACCCGTCCCGGAGCGGACAAATGGGTTCCTCCCAAATCTACAGCAAGTACACCATCCACATAAATCCACATATCATCGTCACCAGCAAATTCAAAAACTTCAGGATTAGGGATTTGATTTGAAGCGTAATATCTAAACTTCGCATAACCCATCATCGTAAAATTGTAGTTACGGAGATGTTGCATTCCCAACGTGCTACTATTGGCCGCAGCCACAGCCGCAGCTCCCGGATTGCGAGGACCTCCGTTACCCAGCCACTGCTGACAAAGAGCAGCGGTATTCTGTCCTAAATAATCCATTTGAGTACTGGCATACTGATAATTGTAAGGGGGACAGAAAATAGAAAGACTTTGAGGACCAAACTGAGGAGAAATCGCCCTAGGAGATCCACTTACCCAAACACCTGTTGCAGGATCTATAGAGTCCAGCGGAAAATAACCACCGTTATTGTAATTGTAATCCAATTCATAAAAGCGAGTAGAGCCCGCAACTGGAGGAATATCCAAAGTCATATTATTTCGGGCATTGATGAGATCAACATCGGTATACCACTGCTCAAAATAAACATTATCACAGGACTCCGCATTCTTCGAAATCACAACGCCGTTAAGGTAATCATCATTAGCGGCCTGCGTAAATTGAAGATAACGACTGACCATACCGGGTGTAAAATACACCGGATTTGCCCAATAAGTATCACTATTTGGACAAACATACCCTTTAGTGTCACCCACAACCCTCTGATAACCACGAACCGTTCTGCCGTTCACTTTTTGAGAACATTCACCATAACGCAAGGTATCCGCAGAAGATTGGATTTGCAAATAAGTCGGAAGAACAGCATTGATCCCTATAGGATAACCGTCCTGACCAATAGCCATGCCAGTCTTAGACGCCATATTGCCACAAGCATTGTGGTACCCGGCATAAGCAGCCCAAGTAGCATCATAACCGATACTCCCGTAACTGAGCATATCATTCAAATGGGTCACTGATTCTTCAGAAAAGTTTTCAAAATCCGGGTGATTGGGTTGAAAGTCGCGGACAATAATATCGAGAGAAGCCGGGGTCGGCGATGACGAACTCGATTGTGCAAAAGATACACCCACGGTCCCGACTAGAAGGACAAACACGGCTACAATTGATTGTTTTCTCATAACTTTTTATCTCCACCTAAAGGGTGCAGGAATATTTCCCCCAAAATATACACCTTTTACGAACATTCCGCAGCCCAGCAAATTGCTTTTTTACACAATTATAACCTTCTGCAACTTTCTCGTGAGGATAAGCATCGATTGTCTACAATCACTCCAGTCAGCAAAGACTCTTTTTTCTAATCTTTGCCGATAAGTTTCCCTTTTTTGAGGCCTTTTATGCCAAAATACGAACACATCGAGATTCCTGCAAATGGCTCCCCAATTACCTTGACTCACGGTAAACTCAATGTCCCCGATCAGCCCATTGTTCCCTTTATCGAAGGAGATGGCATTGGTCCTGATATCTGGAAATCCGCAGTCCGCGTTTTAGATGCCGCCGTGGAAAAGGCCTATCAGGGTCAAAAGAAAATTGCCTGGATGGAAGTTTTTGCAGGTGAAAAGGCCAATAAAATCTATGGAGAAGGGACTTGGCTCCCCAAAGAAACCGTCGATGCCTTCCGTGAGTACCTCGTGGGTATCAAGGGCCCCCTCACGACCCCGATTGGAG
>MNYL01000122.1 GCA_001873075.1 Fibrobacteres bacterium CG2_30_45_31
TAGTACGCGAAGGCAAAGCCTGTTGGGCTGCCGATGGCAAGTACATTCAAAGCGCGAATGATACGCTGACTCTCAACGGCCTTTCCAAAAAAGAGGGCCTTGCAAAAGTGATCCACTGGCTTGAAGAAAATAAACTCGGCAATGCGACGACCAACTACAAGCTTCGCGATTGGCTTTTCAGCCGTCAGCGTTATTGGGGAGAACCGTTCCCGGTGATTCACTGGGAAGATGGAGAAATCACGGTCCTCGAAGATTCTGAACTTCCGTTGGTGCTCCCGGAAATGGCGGAGTTCAAGCCCGGTGATGGCGGCGAATCCCCCCTCGCCAACGCGGGCGATTGGCTCAATGTGGTGGATAAAAATGGCCGCAAAGGTCGCCGTGAAACCAACACCATGCCGCAATGGGCGGGCAGTTGCTGGTATTACCTTCGCTATATTGATCCGATGAATGCCTCTGCTTTCTTGGGCGATACGGAAGAGAAATACTGGATGCCGGTGGATCTTTATGTGGGCGGCGCGGAACATGCGGTTCTGCATTTGCTTTACAGCCGTTTCTGGCACAAGGTTCTTTTTGATTTGGGTCTTGTCCACACGGAAGAACCCTTTCAGAAGTTGTTTAATCAGGGTATGATTCTTGCCTACGCCTACGAAGATGCGGCAGGTTCCAAGGTCCCTTCGGATGAAGTAGAAGATCGGGGAGGCAAGTATTTCAAGAAGGGCACGGACGTTGAACTCAAACAGATCATTGCCAAAATGTCCAAGTCTTTGAAGAACGTGGTGAATCCTGATGATGTCGTAAAACAATATGGCGCAGATACGCTTCGTTTGTATGAAATGTTTATGGGTCCTCTGGATGCGGTAAAACCCTGGCAGTCACAGGGCATGGAAGGGATATTCCGCTTCCTTTCCCGCGCGTGGCGTGCCGTGGTGAGTGACGAAGAGACTCTCCCCGAATACAAAACAGAAGGCACTCCTGAATCGCTTATCAAAATGATGCATCAGAGCATTTTGAAAGTCACCGATGATATCGAAAAGATGAGTTTCAATACGGCGATCAGCCAGCTTATGATTTTCAATAATGAATTGATGAAATCCGACGCGCGTTACCGCGAACCGTGCGAAGTCTTTGTGAAATTGCTTCACCCGTTTGCGCCCCATCTCGCCGAAGAAATGTGGGAAAAACTAGGTCATCAAGGCTCACTCACTCAGGTGGCATGGCCCGAAGCCAATGCTGAACTCGCCCTCGAAAATACTGTCGAAGTCGTGTTTCAGGTGAATGGAAAAGTACGTGCCCGTGTAGAAGTCAACAAAGACACTTCCAAGGAAGCTTTGGAAACGATGGCTAAAGCCAATGAACGGGTGCAGGAATTTCTCAAGGGAATGACTGTCCTGAAAGCGGTTGTTGTTCCTGGGAAGCTCGTGAACTTTGTGGTGAAACCCGCGTAAGAAACGCCGCGAAGATGCTTATAAAAATTTCGCAAAACTAAAAGAAACCTCTCCAGAGTAAGCCTGAAATTCCACAGCAATCTGCGGGGTATTAAATCGGGAAGCATATAAAAACGGCCCTCCAGAGAGGGTCGCTTTTTTTGACAGGAGAATCGGATTTTTTTTTAGAATTTTCCCACGACAATGCCCGCATACAAGCCTGGCCAGACGCGCACTTCGTGCCCATCGAAATTCCAGTGGGCAAACCAGTCGCCTTTGGGCCCGGTAGCGAAACCGTCTCCGTAGCCTTCGGTAAGGACATTCGCCGAAACACCACCAAACAAACCCAAACCGGGGATGATCTTAATTGTTGAACCTAAACGCAGACGATGATGATAATTTGCATCCGAATCAGAATTAATATCTACAGCACCTAGTTGTAATTCTTTTCTCTTGTCGGGATAAACATTTAAGAACATGTACTCTAAATCGAAATGGGTTCCATATTTTCCAAATTGAGTTCCAATCCCGAGACCGGATTCTTGAACGTCACCAAATTCCTGGAACGGTTTGTCGTCTTCAAAGGCTCTGGAATATTCAAAGGCCGTAAAAAAGTAGCTGGAACCAAAACGAAGGTTTGCCGCAAGATGTCCTGTTTCGTTAATGGATGCAGAACCTGCGATCACGCCGTTACCCATGATACTGATAAGACCTATGGGGGAGTCTTCACATTTTCCGCAGATATTGATGAGGCCCACTTGGCGACCTTTTGCGTTACTTGCGATATTGACAATACCCACTTCAGATTCAAATGCTTTACGAGTCATATTTACGATTCCCATTTGAATTTTTATGCTGTCTGCTGCATTCACAATGCCCACCTGAACCTCTGAGGTTTTGACGGCATTCACAATGCCCACTTGTGCTTTGTAAGTCACTTTGGAAACATTCACAATACCCACTTGTCCACCATTTACAGTGTCTGTCGCAACATTCACGATGCCCACTTGAACTTCTGAGGTCTTGACAGCATTCACAATTCCAATTTGGACTTTTGAAGTATGCGTTGCATTTATAATTCCCAATTGCACTTTGTCCGTGACTTTGGAAATATTCACAATGCCCACTTGCCCACCATTCAACGTATCCGTCACAGCGTTCACGATACCCACTTGGGCCCCACTTGATTTCCCGGATGCCACATTCCAAGTCCCCACTTGAGCGCCATCGAAACTTCCGGCAAGATTCACAAGGTCATTCAGTTGGACCCCTTCTATATAACCTGCGTAGTTCATTATAGCACTCATTTGAATTCCAGAAAAATCCTTTTGAGCTAAATTGGCAAGAAGGCTTAATTGCCCTCCCGACATATCTTGTTCGCTTCTGGTAGCAAATAACCCCATTTGAACCCCTTTTCGGGGCTGATTGTCAGAATCAAAAAAGTTGAACGAAAACCGTCCCTTTCCTGATTTTTTCAAAGAATCCAAGACAAAATGATCGTTATCAATGCCACCGCGGGATCTTGTTTTTTCAGTAGAAGTGAGTATAAAATTACGCTCGGAAAGGGTTTGACGTTTGCCATCGTATAAAGTAATAGAAGCGACTTTGTTTTGCCTCGGTTGCTCTAATTGTACTGTATATTTCCCAGAAGGAAGGCCGAGTTCAATGGCTCGCCCTTGTCTTTTATAAAGTTCTGCGACTAAAGAACCGGAAGCATCGCGAATAAAGAAACGACCTTCCAAAGAAGAATCGAGCGCAAGGCCTGCGGACATGCTGCGCACATCAGTCATCACCACATCTCCTGTCCCTGCAAGATTCATATCGCGGCTTGGGTGTTGAGCTCCGCCGCTCGTTTGCTGAGTCTTTTGAAGCGTTTCATTAAATGCAAATTGATACGCTTCGGACAACGTCACTTTGCCATCCCCGCTCAAATCACCAGCACCACGAAGACCACTGACCAGAGAATAGGTGAAAAAGGAACCCTTCAATTTATCGCTTTCCTGACTCGATTCATCTTGAGTACTAGAAGTAATAAAGGCGTAACCCTTCATGTCGCTGGAAGCATCCATCATAAAGGCAGGGACAGACATACCCCCTTTAAGCCTGGTAATTGCTCCAGAGCCACACGCATCAATCACCGCAATTTTAACATCGGCGGGGAGCGCATCCACTTGGGCCCGGAGCGCTTTCCAAGAAAAGTGTTCCGAACCGAGACGTAGTCCTTGCTCATCGGCGTGTCCACTATAATAAACGAGGATTTCTTTTCTTGTGCCATTAATTTTGTTTACGGAAAGTTTCTTGCCCAGTGTGGCAAATTCGTTTTGAATTTCTTTGACGGAGGGTTCGCGCAAAAGAATTTTATTTCCTGGAGCAATCCCTCCCATCTCGGTGAGTACTTTTGCGAAAGATTTTGCATCGCTTTCGGCATAGCGTAAAACGGGGCGGCCTTCGCCTCCATTGTTCGCACTGATAGCAAACAAATGACGCTCTATGGTTGTGCTTGCATCACTGAAAAATACAGATCCGGTAATTAAAACAAGAACGGCGATATTAACGAATAAGGTCATGTTCATTTCCCCTTTGACGCAACCATTTTACGGAGTGTAAAACTAATATTTTGAATATCTTTTTGTTTTAAAAGGGCATCCAGATTCTGCTCGGAAATCTTGAAAGGATGGGATGACACAAGGAAAAAGAATTTTTCAAAGTAGGGAGCGTCGTCTAATTTATAAGCAAACGGTAACGTATTCATCTTGCCAGGTTCGATAGGTATGGCGCTGTCCCCTTTGGAAAGATGTACGGTAACAATATTTCGACCATCTAAGCTAACCAACAGTGCGTAGCATAAAGAGGGAACGGCGTAGCGCAATTGAATTTCATCGCCGGCTTTAACTTCGCTCATTTCGGTGAGTTGTTCCGCATCTGCGTTCTTTTTTAGCCACACTTCCAAGCGGGGGCCCATTCCTTTGATGCGAGTGCCATCTTCATCGATTTTTTGAATCTCAACAGGGGATGTGGATTCTCCCAACAAACTGTGGATCAGATCTTTTGGTGAAGAAATAAAAGGAATTGCAACGCAAAGGAGGGTTGCTGCCATCACCAGAGGCCATTTAGGCATGGAATTCTTTTGGTGACGCGCCTCGACTTTGGACTTTATCACATCGACCATGCGATCTGAAGGATATTGTGTAAGAATTTCCGTATTGCTTTGGCAGAGTTTTTCCAAACGCAGACGAAGAATGTCATCGACAGATTCCCGTTTGCGAATTTCTGCCGCTTCGAGAGGAGGTAACTCCCCCAAAAGATAACGTTCCAATTTCCAATCAGGAATGTTCATAAAGCCTCCAATTCCACAAATGTGGAGCGCAGAGAACGCAATCGTTTGCGCACGCCGCTGACGGACATACCTACTTCGCGGGCTGTTTCTTCAAGGGTCATTCCATCGATGAGATGAAGTACCGCGATAGTTCTCGAAGATTCTGGTTCCTTACTGAAAATTTTGGACAGCAAATTTTGATTCTCACAATCCGAGGCGGTGTTCTCTAGGCAGGCGATACGTTCCAGTAAAGCTTCTGAAGAATCAGAGATCCCGTGACGAGCCTTATCGCGGATGCGGTTCAGGCAAAGCCTCGTTGCCACATTCCACAGAAGACTTGACGGCGTCTCCAAATCTAGAGAATCACGGGTGAGTATCCGCACAAAAACCTCCTGCATGACATCGCATGCTTCGGCTTCGTCACGCAGCAGAGAGCGGCAGCGGCGAAGTACCATCGGCGCGTAAGTCACATACAGAGTATCGATTTGCTGTTTTCTTGTCGGAGCCAGAATATTCACCTTAATAAAACACCTGAAAAAGGAAAATTGTTACTGCGTGGGTGGAAATTTATGAAAAGAGATTAAAACTTGCGAGTTATTATAAAATTAATGGAACTGGAGCACGATTCACTTTGTGGCGGACTTCCCCTTCGATATCCTCATTTCTTTCTAAATCCTCAGAACGGTGTCCGTTAAAGAACACCGTAATGTAATACGGGACGCTCACGTTTAGATAGGGTCGTTTAGTCTTTTTTGGGTATTTATTGATAAAATATCCAGAGAAAATCATTAATAATGATTCCCAATGTACTTCGAAGAAAGTCTATTTAGGGATGTTTTTGGGATGGTGTATTGCTTTGCCAATGTCTAAGGCATTTCTTTAATTTTTGAGGGAAGGAGAAAAATTTATGGTGTTATCTGGATTTTGTCAAGTGAAAAAGGCTTTGATGTTGCCTAGTTTGCTGTTCCCGCTGTTAATTATTGCCACCGCAATGTTGTGGCATCCTGCGACCGCTCAGGAATGGGACAACAGCCCTAAAAGTTTCGGAGTCAATGTACTTAAGCCTCATGTCACCTCAATGCCTTATAGCACCATTGAAGAGGCTAAGGCAGGGGACCGTAAAGCCTCTAAATGGTATCAGACCCTGAGCGGGACATGGAAATTTTATTGGGTCAAGACTCCGGCGCAACGTCATGCAACCTTTTTTGAAGATTCCTTTGATGTCTCCTCCTGGAACGATATTACCGTTCCTGGTTCCTGGCAGTTGCAAGGTTATGATAAACCCATCTATACTAATGTAACCTACCCATGGAGCGGGACAGACTATATCCAACCACCAGCGGCTCCCAAGAATTTCAATCCTGTGGGCCATTATCGGCGGACGTTCACAGTTCCCTCAGATTGGAATGGGAAGCGCACCCGATTGCATTTTGAGGGCGT
Organism: Fibrobacteres bacterium CG2_30_45_31; assembly: GCA_001873075.1. Lineage (GTDB taxonomy): Bacteria > Fibrobacterota > Fibrobacteria > Fibrobacterales > Fibrobacteraceae > UBA1313. Next base: position 6,181 of record MNYL01000122.1, read on the forward strand.
TGAATCTGCTTATTATGTGTGGGTCAACGGCACCTATGTAGGGTACAGCGAAAATTCTTTTACGGATCACGAATTCGATGTCACCAGTGTACTTCGTGCTGGTACAAACAACGTTTCCGTTCAAGTTTTTCGTTGGTGCGATGGCAGTTGGATGGAGGATCAGGACTACATTCGTCTTGCCGGTATTTTTCGCGATGTGTACCTGTATGCTACACCTAAAACTCACATTCAGGATTTCCAGATTGATGCCAACCTTGCATCCAACTACCGCGATGGTGATTTGAAAGCTTCGGTGTGGGTTCTAAATAACACTACAGCTTCGGTCTCTGGGTATACAGTGGATCTGAGTCTTTTTGATGACAAAGGATCTCAAATTGGCAGCGCACTCCATCAGTCTGTCACTTCGATTCCTGCCAACGGACAGGAATCAAAAGTTTTCTTTCAAACGGCTGTGACTGCTCCAGCGCTGTGGTCTGCAGAAAAACCCAATCTTTACACTTTAGTTCTGGTTCTTAAGGACGCTCTGGGTTCCATTGTCCAGACTGAAAGTGCACGTATCGGGTTCCGCAAGGTGGAACTCAAGAAAGACGGTTCTGGCAGAACGGTATTTTATGTTAACAATCAACCGGTGAAGTTCAAGGGAGTGAATCGTCATGAAATGGATCCTGATCTCGGTCGCGTGATGACTTTGGAGCGTATGGAACAGGATGTTCTTCTCATGAAACGCTTCAATATCAACGCCCTGCGTACGTCGCATTATCCTAATGATCCTCGTATGTATGATTTGTGCGACAAGTACGGTATTTATGTGATCGATGAGGCCAATCTTGAGACCCATGGTGCCCGCGATGCAGTTCCTAAGAGCAGCGATGACTGGCGCCCAGCCGCTGTTGAACGTATGACCACTATGGTCCAGCGTGATAAGAATCATCCCAGTATCGTTTTGTGGTCATTGGGAAATGAAGCTGGTAACGGCAATGTGTTCACTTCAATGCGTGATTTCGCCCATCAAGCGGACTCCACCCGGCCAGTGCATTATGAGGGCGATTGGGCGAATGCGGATGTGAATAGCTGGATGTATTATACTCCTGACAATGTGAAAAATTATAACGACAACTCCAAACCGATCATGCTGTGCGAATATGAACATGCCATGGGCAACAGTGTGGGCGAACTTAAGGAATATGTGGACGCATTCTATGCCAATGCCCGCTCTTTCGGTGGTTTTATCTGGGACTTCGTTGATCAGGGTTTGCGTCGCGGTAGCACGAACTTCTTCAATTTTGGCGGTTTGTGGGGAGATCAACCCAATGATGACAATTTCTGCGCCAACGGACTCATTTTTCCGGATCGCACCATTCAGCCGGAGTTATGGGAAGTCAAACATCAATATCGCAATATTTTGGTAAAAGATGTGAATGTAACCCAAGGCAACATCTCCATTGAAAATCGATTCTGTTTCACCAATCTCAGCGAATTCGTCACTGCAGTATGGGAACTCAAGGAGAATGGTAAGACTATCCAGCAGGGTACTTTACCTACAGCGTCTTTGGATATTGGCCCCCTTTCTACCAAGAATGTGACAGTTCCATTTACAGTGCCGGAACTGCACGATGGTTCTGAATACTATCTTGAAATTGATTTCCAAGTTAAATCCAAGACGAACTGGGTGGCGGCAGGCCATAGCGTTGCGCATGAACAGTTGAAAGTCGGATTTGGAACGCAACTTCTTCCCAAAATTAAT
>MNYL01000206.1 GCA_001873075.1 Fibrobacteres bacterium CG2_30_45_31
GAGCCGGGGTTTTCAAAGTGTCCGTCGCTGTTTTTGAAGAATCTTTTTGTGATTCTTCATACAATTCATAAATACTTTTCTTTACTTTGTTAGTTAAAGAATCGGATTTTGCGTACTCTTCCTGTTCTGCGTTACATTGGCGAAGTTCTTCTTCTAACCATTCGCGCTGATCTACAGATTGTCCCATGTGGTCTAAACGATATTGAATCTCGGCACACACGGGCTTTTGGCGTTGGGATGCACATCCTACCAAGAAAAGTATTATCATAAAAATGAGATAATGATAAAATTTCATAAGAGATCCTTTTGCAAAATTCTGATTAATGAATAATCAGCAATTTTCCCATTTCTTTTTTCTTCCCTTTTTTAATAAGGTAGTGATATACACCAGGAGCCACAAGACGACCAGAAGCATCTTTGCCATTCCATTCGCAACGCCCCCCTAAAAGTGCATTGCCTTGAAAAGACTGAACGAGATGCCCACCTGCATTGTAAATCAATAGAATCGCGTCTTCGGAGATATTATCAAATACAACCACAGACATATTCTTTGGAAGAAAGGGGTTCGGATAAACTTTCACTGGGTAAGCAGCACTATCAGTCATGAATTGAGCGGCATTTCTTAAATCTTTGCGTAAGTATCGAGAAGCCCCTGTGCCATGAGCAAACCAAATGGCCCCCTGAACAGGATCAATGGCTATGTCGTAAACCAAATTACTTAATAAACCATTTCGCATTTTAAAATTTTCAGCAACGAGCGTATCCGCCGTTTTACCTGTGGGAGTGAGCATAAAAACACCTTGGTCTATGGTGCCAATCCAAATACGATCCTGAACATCAATTTTAACCGAGGAATGGTTCGCCCTACGATATCCAGAGACTTTATAGGGCATTTGTACAGAATCTAAACCGGCTTCCCAATAGCCAAAAGAGGAATAGGAAACGCCCCATAAACGACCTTGTGAATCCAAGTCCATATCTATAAGATATCCATTCTCTGTCGATGGATAAGTTTTTCGTTGTACATCAAGTAGTTGCCCGCCATTTTTAGAAGGAGGGGGGAAAGTAAAGACATCCAAAGATCCCTTCCCCTCAACACCACCATCTGACTCCCCTGCACTAGAATAAAGAACCCAAGATTCCCCATCCTCAGAAAGTGTGGCACGCAAAGGTCCTGAAAAAGGAGTACTCCCCACACCATTGGCGCAACTGACTTCCCCAGTAAGATCAATGAAAGCAATCCCATATTTCGGCTGAGACCAAAAAGAAACCAAAAAGCCTGAATTATCCGGTGCCGCAGTGACGCCTCTTGATACAATGAAGTTTGTAGAATAATTATCCATGCAAGTCGCCACTGAAACACCAATCAGTCGATCTAGAACACTTCCATTTTGTGAATAAAGCCAATAACCAATTCCCCAAGTGCTCATCAAGCCTTGACCATTAGGAAGCAGTGCGGTATTTTTATTCCGGTGATTTATATTCTGCTGACCATAAAAAGGACCAATAGGTACGCTAGTGACTGGCCCCCATGAAGACGCGAGATTCCAAGCCCAGGCACCCACATTGGAATAACCAAGAACGCCTCCGGTGGAAATGGGCTCTAATGCATAAAGTTCCTCTAAAGAATAACCCGTCCAATTAGATACCAGTGTGATTTTTCCTTTGTCAATGACCCATGCCGAATCCGTACCCACCAAATAAGAATAACCGTCTTCATTGAAAATCCATTTCACTAACGAAGTGTCTCCTTTCATTAAGGGCGCTTTATCTAAAATATTCCCTTCCAGAACAATCTTACACACACCTTCACAGGCAGACGTTTCTTTCTTTGTGGAATCAAATTGAAGGGTTCCCGAACTAAATCGAGTCACGAGAGAATCGCCGCAGAAGCCCATTGCGCTGATAGACACAGAAAGATCCGTATTCGATACCGTTTTAGTGATCGTCCATGAAGCTGGGTCCGCAAGCAATCGATCATCTGCCATACTTTCCCAAGACATTTTGCGAACATATACAGAATTACCAATGGCAACAAATAAAGAATCACCTTTAATTTCAATCGCCGAAACAGGAGTACTCTCCAATAGAGTAGACCCTATACGGGTAAGGCTAATAATAGATTTCCCTGTAAGGAGATCCACAAAAGCCAACTTTTTAGCAAAGCCCAAAATCATTACGGTTCCTTGAATCCGCACCAAATCGGGAACTAAGAAATCCCCAGATTCTAAAAAGGATCGGTTTAACACTTTGAACTTTGAAGAAGATATCAGACTGGCAATAATCCCTTGTTCAGAGACCGCGTATAACCCAGCAGGTGCCGAAACAACACCGCGCATTTTGGTTGCTTCTAACCCATCTTCCGAAGTAAAGTTTTCACTTGCTCCATCGCGAGAAATAATGCGAATGCCACCATCGGTCGCAAGAAAGAGAAATCCATTAGCCACCGTTGCTGAGTAAAAAGGCTTGGGAATAGCAAAGCCCTCCCACGAAGCGGCATAGCAAGAGGAGGCAACAAGCCCGATTAAAGAAAGTTTTCTAACTGAAGAGAATAAGTATGTTGAGTAGCTCACCCTCAAAAGTTACCAAAAACAAATCTTCAAGAGGAGCTTGTTACTCCTTCAATGCCCCTTAGATGTTGCGATCTCTTAAAAATCGCATGGATTGAACCATCTTTTTGGCTATCGTTGACTTGGAGACTTTGAACATTTTTGCAAGTTCATGGAGGCTAAAACCTTTCTTATGGTGCAGGTACAGAAGAAATTTATCCACTGTAGAAAGGTCTTTTAGCATTTGTTCTACTAATATGGAAATTTCCATATTTTTATCATGAGGACAAGGATCTACTGCATTTGTAATATAGTTGTACGGAAGATCTCGAAAAAGCATGTCTCCCCTACGAGTCCGGCGGCGAATATAATCCAAACATTGGTTCTTTGCCACCAGAAATAACCAAGCGGTCGGATTGGTGTGATTTTCCAAAGAACTCGCATTACGATATAACTTGATAAAAATTTCTTGCATTGCATCGTCCACAAGATCTTGATCCTTAATCCTGCGGAGGCATTGTTTGTAAATTTGTTCTGAGTGCATGTTCCAAAAATGCAAGACAGTACTTTTTTGCGGAACAATGGTATTATTGTCCTGCAATTTGTATTTTTTAATTGATCGTGAAGAAGGCATAAATTGTCCAAACCGAAGTATTCGGAATACCCCCCACAGCCGAGATGGAATGTATGAATTGTGACGGAATAAATTTGGTAAAAAAAAGTTTAGCAATTAATCAATTGCAAGCGTTTATGTGTGTTGTTGCGTTTTTGTTGATTGTGCCGAGGGCGGTTTTCGCCGATGGGCCTGTCATTGAAATGAACAATATGCCGCCACCACAAATTGCCCTCTTTTATCCAGAAGGTTCGATATCCGTTGGGACAAAAGTTACAATAAAGGTAATCATCCCCAAACGTTGGCACATAAATGCAAATATTGCCGCCGATGAATTTTTAAAACCCTCGACGATTGAAATTGCGGCGAAGGGTCTTACCTTTGATGCTCCCTTATGGCCACCAGCGCTAAAAGAATACAGCGATGCATTGGAACTCGAAAATCTGATTTTCAAAGATACGCTCCAAATATTAATTTCTGTAAAAAGTATTTCACTAGGTTACGACTCCACGACGACCAACGTGACATTTGGGTATCAAGCCTGTAGCAACTTTATCTGTCTCGCGCCTAACCAAGTGCGAGCGACAGTAGGCAATAAAGCTCTGGGAGAGGAACAAGACAAAAGCTTGCTTCCTTCAAAAAAAAAATCTACTGAACCCTTAGCCCTTTTGCTTTTGTTCGCCTTTCTCGGCGGACTCGTTCTCAATTTGATGCCCTGCGTTCTGCCGGTGCTTTCATTGAAACTTTTTAGTCTTATTAAGCATTCTCGCGAATCAAAAAAACATCTCTTTGCTCTTGGATTGGCTCTGACCACAGGGGTGCTTATTTCCTTCTGGGTGCTTGCCGCATTAATTGTCATTGTGCGTATGGGGGGGGGTAATGCAGGCTGGGGAATGCAATTCCAGAGCATTGGTTTTATTGCCTTTATGGTTGCTATTCTCTTCACATTCGCAACGAGCTTATTTGGAGCTTTCGAGGTTTGGCTCCCCAGTAAAACACTCACTCAAATGGATAAAGCAACCCATAAAGACGGTATTCCCGGAGCTTTTTTCACAGGCATTCTTTTAGTCCTTCTCAGCACGCCTTGTTCGGCACCTTTTTTGGGAACCGCGATGGGTTTCGCTTTTGGAGCCTCCATACCGCTTCTTTTTTTATTCTTTACCGTCGCTGCATTGGGCCTTTCCTTTCCGTACATACTCGTGAGCGTATTCCCTAAAGCTTTGAAAGTTTTTCCCAAACCGGGAGCTTGGATGCAAAAGCTTCAAAAATTGATGGGCTTATTGCTTTTGGGAACTGCCGCGTGGCTCTTGTGGATAGCCTTTGGGGTCACAGGCGAAAAAGGAATGACCTCCATTTTGATTCTAGGAATTTCCTGCGGCATTTCTGGCGCTATTTTGGGTAAATTAGCCCCTCCTCACAAGCCCTTTTACCGTGAAATCATTGCGGCTGTGATGCTGATTGTAGTGAATGTTTGCTTGTGGCTGTACGTTGTAGAACCCCGTATCCATGACGACTTGACTCAAAAAGCCAAAGCAACCGAAATACAGGCACTCGACAAAGAAGGTTGGTACCGTTATTCCCCTGAGTTAATGAAATATTTTGAAGCCGAGGGCCGCACCGTTTTTGTTGATGTTACCGCAAGTTGGTGTCTGACCTGCAAAGCGAACGAAGCGGCCGTACTGGCTCGTGATACTGTGGATAACTTATTTGAGCATTATAATGTGGCTAAAGTCAAGGCGGACTGGACCACCCAAAACAAAGATATAAGCGACTTGCTTGTCCTTTTGGGTCGGAGTGGTGTCCCCGTATACGCTGTGTTTCCAAGATCCAATTTCGAAAATCCCATTGTCCTCCCGGAAATTCTTACAGTAGATGCAATCGAAGGTGTGCTCAAGTAATAATGTTTGCTATTTGTAATATCCGCAATCCGTTCTAAAAACTTAGATTTACGCCCATGAAAGTAGCCTTGTTGACAAATGAATTTCCTCCAGAAATCTATGGAGGTGCAGGTATTCATGTTAAATACCTTAGCCGCGAACTCCAGGAACTGTGTGAAGTGGAAGCTCGCTGTTTTGGTCTTCAAAATGATACCGAAAAGAATCTGCATGCCCTTGGTTTTTCTCCAAAAATCAAAGCGCAACCCACCGATGTTCGATTCAACAAGATTTTGAATCCCTTGGATATTAATTTGCAATGGGCCGCATCGCTCCCCCCTGTGGACGTGATTCATTGCCATACTTGGTACAGCCATTTTGGTGGCGTTTTAGCAAGTCGCCTTTTAGAGTGCCCTGTGATTCTTACCACTCATTCTTTGGAACCCCACCGCCCGTGGAAGAGTGAGCAATTGGGTGAGGGCGGCTATGCCATGAGTTGCTGGCTCGAGCGTTCCGCTTACGAAACTGCAGATGGTGTCATCGCTGTGAGCGAAGGCATGAAACGCGATGTCATGAAACTTTATGGTGTGCCGGAAGATCGTGTTCAAGTGATCTACAACGGCATTGATCCGGATTTTTATACCCCTACTTTTGATAATGCGATTCTTGCCAAATACGGCATAGATCCCAGCAAGCCGTTCGTGCTTTTCGTGGGACGCATTACCCGTCAGAAAGGGATTTCCCAGCTGATTGATGCAATTCCTCATTTAGCCCCAGGCGTGCAAGTGGTTCTCTGTGCAGGCACCCCCGATACACAAGAACTCGCTGAAGAATGCAAGACAAAGATTGCAACACTCCAAGCAACCCGTGAGGGTGTCATTTGGGTTCAAGAGATGATGCAGCACTCAGAACTCCGCGTACTCTATTCTCATGCCACCGTTTTTGTGACTCCTTCTCTTTACGAGCCTTTCGGAATTATCAATCTTGAAGCCATGAGTTGTGGGACCCCAGTCGTGGGGAGCGCTGTCGGTGGCATTCCAGAAATTATCGTCGATGGAAAAACCGGATTTTTAGTTCCTCT
>MNYL01000221.1 GCA_001873075.1 Fibrobacteres bacterium CG2_30_45_31
TCATCGCTCCGATCGCTATGGACAAGCAACTTCGCTTCGCAATTCGCGAAGGTGGTCGCACCGTGGGCGCTGGCTCCGTTACCGAAATCATCAAGTAAGGAATTACCATGGCTGGTGAACGCATTCGTATTCGACTGAAATCCTTTGACCATCGTATGATCGATCGGTCAGCTCAGGATATCGTCAATACTGCAAAAAATACTGGGGCTCGCATTGCAGGTCCCATACCACTCCCGACCAAAATACAGAAGTACACGGTTCTTCGTTCTCCTCACGTTGATAAGACGTCTCGTGAACAATTTGAATCCCGTACCCACAAACGCTTGATTGACATCCTGGATGCCACCCCTCAGACTGTCGACTCTCTCATGAAGCTCGATCTGCCTGCAGGCGTTGAAGTCGAAATTAAGGTGTAATAACAATGAACGGTATTCTTGCAAAAAAGCTGGGAATGACCCAAGTGTTCACGGAACAGGGCGAATGCGTCCCTGTGACAGTTCTCGAAGCTGGTCCGTGCGTGGTCGTTTGCCACAAAACTGAAGAGAAGGACGGCTATACCGCGATCCAAATCGGATTTGGCCTTAAAGATGAACGTCGCGCCAATAAGGCGGAGCTCGGTCACTTTAAAAAAGCGGGTCTTGAAGTTCGTGAGTATCTCGCAGAATTTGATGTTGCAGATCTCGAAGCTTGGCCAGTAGGCAAAGAATTCGGTGCAGCGGATTTTGCGGATGCTACCCTTGTGAATGTTTCTGGCATTTCTAAGGGTCACGGATTCTCTGGTACGGTCAAACGTCACCACTTCCATACAGGCCCTCGTGGCCATGGAACTCACAACATCCGTGAACCGGGTGGTTTGTCCGCTCATAGTTATCCTGGCCGCGTTTTCAAAGGAAAGAAAATGGCGGGTCAGTATGGCAATAAGAAAGTTACCATCAAGAATCTTCAGGTAGTGAAGATCGATGGTGATCGCAATTTGATCTTTGTTCGCGGTGCTGTTCCAGGCCCGAAGAATGGAGTTATCGTGGTGAGGAAAGGCTAATGGCAAAGGCAAAGCTCTACGCCGCTAGCGGCGATTTTAAGAAAGATATCGAACTCCCTGTTTTGTTTGACACAGAGATCAACAAGGTTTGCATGTATTTGCACATCAAGGCGATTCTCAATAATCGTCGTCAGGGCACTGCTCAGACCAAGACCAAGTCTATGGTGAGTGGTGGTACCACAAAGCCTTGGAAGCAAAAGGGTACTGGTCGCGCTCGTTCTGGTCAGAATACTTCCGCTATCTGGGTTCGCGGTAACAAGGCCCACGGTCCGAAGTCTCATGACTATTTTGAAAAGGTGAACAAGAAAGTGAAGCGCATTGCGTTCCACTCTGCTCTCACCACTAAGGCCCAGGAAGGCAAGATTGTCGTGTTTGAAAAGCTCGCTTTTGAGGCTCCTAAGACTAAGGAGTTCCTCGCTATCGTGCAAAAAGCTGGTCTCGAAGAATGTAATGCTCTCGTGCTAGTGGGTACAACCGATAAGAATCTTGTTCTCTCCTCTGCGAATGTTCCTTGGGTTCGTTGCGCTCGCGTTTGCGATGTGAACACCTATGATCTCGTTCGCGCAAATAACATTGTGATGTCCCAGGATGCCCTGGGTGAGCTCACTGGAGGTTCCAGGTGAAAGAGATTCACGAAATCCTAGTTGAACCCCATATTACGGAAAGCACTTCCAAAAATATGGTTGATGTTCGCACGGGCATTCGCCAGTATGTCTTCAAGGTTGCAAAAACAGCAACTAAGCCAGAAATTAAGAATGCTATCGAAACGCGTTTTAACGTGAAGGTTGATTCTGTTAATACGCTTATTAACCGTGGCAAGATGAAGCGCGTTCGTACAATTGCCGGCAAAAAGTCCAATTGGAAGAAGGCTTACATCAAGTTGCAGGCCGGCCACAAGATCGCCGAGTTTGAAGGAGTGTAATCATGGGTCTGAAGAGTTATAGACCACTTACCCCGACCCTGCGTTTCAAGCAACTGAACGATAGGAAGGACATTACCGCTGACAAGCCGTACAAGCCTCTTACTGAAGGTATTAAGCGCAGTTCTGGCCGTAACAATGGTGGCGAAATTACTTCTCGTCGTCGTGGCGGCGGTCATAAAAAGTTGTATCGCATTATTGATTTTAAGCGTAACCGTGCGGGTGTTGCCTGCACTGTTGAAACCATTGAATATGATCCGAATCGTACGGCTCGTATTGCTCTTGTGAAGTATGCAGATGGCAAGCGCCAGTATATCATTGCCCCAAATGAAATCAAGGTGGGTGATGTTCTTAATTCTGGTGTTGGCGCTGAATTTCGTCCAGGCAATGCGCTGCCTTTGCGTGATATTCCGCTGAATACTCCGATTCACAACATTGAGATGAAACCAGGTAAAGGTGCTCAGCTGGCTCGTTCCGCTGGTGCTTCTGCCGAATTGGTTGCAAAAGACGGAAAACTCTGCCAAGTTCGTTTACCGAGTGGTGAAGTTCGTTTCATTGCAGAAGAATGTCTTGCTGTTGTAGGTCAGGTTTCTAATATCGATCACATGAACGAAGTTTCTGGTTCTGCTGGTCGTTCCCGCTGGCTCGGCATTCGTCCGTCTGTCCGTGGTGTAGTAATGAACCCGGTGGATCATCCGCTGGGCGGTGGTGAAGGCCGTACATCTGGTGGCCGCCATCCGTGCTCTCCTTGGGGTAAAAATTCCAAGGGTGCGAAAACTCGTAACAACAAGCGCACCGATAAGTACATCGTGCGTCGTCGTCAGAAGAGGGCCTAATTCATGTCGAGATCCCTTAAGAAAGGTGCGTTCGTGGATTCCCACGTGCTCAGCAAAGCCCAGGCAATGGTTGGTGCAGACAAGAAACAGGCCATCAAAACCTGGTCTCGTCGTTCTACAATTATTCCTGACATGGTCGGCTTGACCTTTTCCGTCTACAATGGAAAACAGTTCATCCCGGTATATGTGACCGAGAATATGGTCGGCCACAAGCTTGGAGAATTTTCTCCGACTCGCTTGTTCCGTGGTCACCGTAAGACTGAAACGGCCGGAGGAAAGAAATAATGAAAGCTGTCGCTAAAGTGAAGAACGTCCGTTATGGAGTTCGTAAACTTCGTCTGGTTACTGATCTCATGCGAGGCAAGTCGGTAGATGAAGCTTTCGCAATGCTCTCAATTCTTCGTAGCCGTAAGAAAGGCGCAGTCATTGTTGAATGCGCTCTCAAGTCTGCTGTTGCTAATTTCAAACAGAAGTCTCCTGCTGTAGTTGCAACCGAAGAATTGAAAATACATGCCATTACCGCTGATGGTTCTACGATCATGAAGCGTATTCGCCCTCGTTCACAGGGCCGTGCGTTTCGTATTGAAAAGCCAATGTCCCACTTGACCATTGTCGTTTCTAACGACGCCGATAAGGAGTAAACCATGGGTCAGAAAACTCATCCGTATGGTCTTCGCCTTGGAATCATCAAGACTTGGCAGTCCAAGTGGTATGCTGAAGACAAATTTGCAGAACTTCTTTATGAAGATATCGTTCTTCGCCGCTATTTGATGAAACGTTTTGAGCACGCTTCCCTGTCTAGGGTTGGTATCGAACGTACGGTAAAGAAAGTTAACGTCAATCTTTTTACTGCCCGTCCCGGTGTTGTTATCGGCAAAAAGGGCGAAGAGCTGGAACGTCTTAAAGGCGAACTCCAATTTCTTACTGGTAAAGAAATTTACATCAGTGTTCATGAAATCAAACGTCCTGAAACAGATTCCAAGTTGGTAGCTGAAAATATTGCTCGCCAATTGGAGAAACGAGTTTCTTTCCGTCGCGCTATGAAGCGTGCTATCCAGAGCGCAATGCGTATGGGTGTGGAAGGAATCAAGATTCAATGTGGTGGTCGTTTGGGTGGTGCAGAAATCGCTCGCGTTGAAAAGTATGCTGAAGGTCGCGTACCGCTTCATACACTTCGCGCTGATATCGATTATGCTACAGCAATCGCCAAGACTATGTATGGCACCATTGGTATTAAGGTGTGGATAATGCATGGCGAAAAAATTGGCAAGGACGTCCTGTCCGAAAATAAGAGAGAGAAGTAATCATGCTGAGTCCTAAAAGAACAAAACACCGCAAAGTGATGAAAGGCCGTATGAGTGGCTGCGCAACAAGTGGCAACACTGTGGCTTTTGGTGATTTCGGCCTTCAGGCTCTCGAACGTTGCTGGCTTACAGCACGTCAGATCGAGGCTGCTCGTATTGCTATGACCCGTAAAATCAAACGTGGTGGTCGCATTTGGATTCGTGTATTCCCAGACAAACCAATTACTCGCCATCCTGCAGAAGCTCGTATGGGTAAGGGTAAGGGAAGTGTTGAATTCTGGGCGGCCGTAGTCCTCCCGGGTCGTATACTTTTCGAAATGGGCGGCGTTGAACGTGAACTTGCAATGGAAGCTCTCCATGTTGCAGCACAGAAATTGCCGATTAAAGTAAAAATCATTGAGGCTTCGGAGATCTAATGAAAGCGCGAGAACTTAAGGAATTGAGTAACGAACAGCTTCAAGAAAAGCTCGCTCAGCTGAGTTTGGATCTGTTCAATAACCGGTTCATTGCGAAAACCGGTAGCCTGGAAAAACCCTCTGCGATGCGCAATACCCGTAAGGATATTGCACGTGTCAAGACCATCCTCACTGAAAGGGCCAAGGCGTAAGCCGGGCAGGAGCAGGAAATGGAAATGGAAAGAAACTCTCGCAAAGTTAGACAAGGTATCGTCTCATCTGATGCTATGGATAAGACGATTACGGTTGTGGTTGAGAACCGCAAACGTCATCCCATGTATAACAAGATTATGACTACTACAAAAAAACTGAAGGCTCATGATGAAAAAAATGAAGCTGCTGAAGGTGATTTGGTAGAAATCATGGAAACCCGCCCTCTGTCTGCAACTAAACGTTGGCGTTTGGTGCGGATTGTGGAAAAGAAGAAATAATCTCTTTGGAGTAAGGCGAATATGATTCAAGAAGAAACAAGACTTGTTGTGGCCGACAATAGCGGTGCCAAGGAAGTCGCCTGCATCCGAGTTTTGGGTGGAACTAACCGTCGCTATGCAAGCATCGGTGATGTCATTAAGGTGGCAGTTAAAACTGCTATCCCCCAGAGCAAGGTAAAGAAAGGCTCTGTCGCAGATGCTGTTGTTGTCCGTACGCGCAAAGAAGTTGGTCGTAAGGATGGCACACTTATCCGTTTTTCGGATAATGCAGTGGTTCTCGTCACTAAGGATGGAGAACCGCGTGGAACACGTATTTTTGGGCCCGTAGCTCGTGAGTTGCGTGAAAAGAAATACATGAAGATCATCTCTTTGGCCCCTGAGGTGCTCTAATGTCAAATATTAAGAAGAACGATAACGTTATGGTTATTGCCGGTGCCTCCAAAGGCAAGCCCGGTACCGTAGTTAGCGTGGATCCCAAGAAAGGTCGTGTGATCGTCTCTGGTGTCAACGTTCGCAAACGTCATGAGAAGCCTAGTCGCACGAATCAGACTGGTGGGATTATTGAAAAAGAAATGCCCATTGCTATTTCGAACGTAATGCTTCTTGAAGGCAATGTTCCAGTTCGTACCCGTCGCACTCGTGAAGCTGGCAAGGCCAGTGTTCGCGTCAGTGTTAAGACTGGCAAGGCTCTGTGAGGATACCGATGAGCACAATGAAAAAAGAAATTTATCAGAAAACTGTGGTTCCGGCACTTCAGCAACAATTTGGTTACAAAAATGTAATGCAGATTCCTCGCTTGCAGAAGATCGTCATCAACATGGGTGTTGGCGAAGCTGCTTCCAATCGCAAAGTCCTTGACGAAGCGGTAGAAATTCTCAGTGCTGTTACGGGTCAAAAACCTATTGTAACTAAAGCATCCTTGGATATCTCCAATTTCAAACTCCGGAAAGGTATTGGTATCGGTGCGAAGGTTACTCTTCATGGTGATAACATGTGGGATTTCCTTTATCGATTCATCAATATTTCCCTCCCTCGCGTACGAGACTTTCGTGGCCTTCCGCGTCGCGGCTTTGATGGTCGTGGGAATTATACCCTTGGCATTAAGGAACAAACTATCTTTGTCGAAATTGACATTGAAAAGATTTCACAGACTCTCGGTATGGACATTTCCTTCGTGACTTCCGCAAAAACGGATGATGAAGGTCGTGCTCTTCTTGAAGGTCTTGGATTCCCATTCAGGAAGCAGGAAGTAAGGTAATACCATGGCAAGCAGAAGAATGATTGAAAAGTGCAAGCGCACCCCGAAGTATACAGTTCGCGGGTATAATCGCTGCAAGCGTTGCGGTAGGCCGCACGCCTTTATGCGCCGCTTTGGCCTGTGCCGTATTTGCTTTCGCGAAATGGCACTTGCTGGCGAAATTCCCGGTATCACTAAGTCGTCCTGGTAAGGAGTAGCAGAAATGGCAATGACAGATTCTATCGCCGATATGCTCACCCGCATCCGCAATGCAGTTGCAGCGAAGATGCCCGTGGTGGACATTCCTGCCAGCAATCAAAAGCGTGAAATTGCGCGTGTGCTGCAGGAAAAAGGTTTCATCAAGAAGTTCGTTGTGGTTGAAGATGGTAAGCAGGGTATCCTGAAAGTCCTTCTTCGTTACACAGACGGAGTTCCTGCAATTCAAGGCATCCAGCGCGTTAGCCGCCCGGGTTTGCGTCACTATGTTGACACCGCAAAACTCCCTCGTGTGCGTAACGGACTCGGTTATGCTATTATCTCCACTTCTCAAGGAGTGATGACTGATCACGAAGCTCGCCAGCAAAAGGTGGGCGGTGAAGTCATCGCAAAGGTCTGGTGAGGTAACCATGTCTCGTATTGGAAAAGCTATTATATCAATCCCTGCCGGTGTTAAGCTGGTGATCAATGGTCAGAGCATTCAAGTGGAAGGCCCTCTCGGGAAGCTTGCTGCAGATGTTCATGAACTTATCAAGATTAAGCAAGAAGGAGCGACGCTCTCTTTTGAACGTCCTGACGACTTGAAGTTTTCTCGTGCCATTCACGGTACTACTCGCGCTCTCGTCGCGAATATGGTGGAAGGTGTCACGAAGGGTTTCCAGAAGAAATTGGAAATCGTAGGCGTTGGTTATCGTGTGGAACAGAAAGGTAAAGACCTGAATCTGGTCTTGGGTTTCTCCCATCCGGTAATCTTTAAGGCCCCAGAAGGCGTGATTCTTACTGCTATCGACCCGCTCAAGATTGCGATCAAGGGCATTGATAAGCAAAAAGTGGGTCAGGCTGCTGCTGAGATTCGCAAGTATCGTCGTCCTGAACCATATAAGGGTAAGGGCATTAAGTACGAAGGTGAAATTGTCCGGCGCAAGCAGGGCAAGAAGACAGGTAAATAAGGTACGGTTATGACTGCTATTGCAAAAAAAAGAATTCAGTCTCGCATTGCGCGGCATGAGCGCGTTCGTAGGTCTGTCAAGGGTACCCCCGAACGTCCTCGTTTGACCGTTCGTCGCACTCTTGTCAATATGATCGCTCAGATTATTAATGACAAGGATAATAAGTCCTTGGTTCAGGTTTCTACCGCTTCTAAGGAATTCCAACAGAAGTTTGGTGAACTGACTAAAACAGAACAGAGCCGCAAGCTCGGATCTCTCATTGCCGACGCAGCCAAGTCCAAGGGTATTGATGCCGTGGTCTTTGATCGCGGTGGTTACATCTATCACGGCCGCGTCCAGGCCCTCGCTGAGGGTGCTCGTGAAAGCGGACTCCAATTCTAAGAGGTACACTTTGGAACGCGAAACTCAAGTTTCTGAATTCGAAGACAAGGTTGTTCACATCAATCGCTGTGCTAAAGTGGTGAAGGGTGGCCGTCGCTTCTCTTTCAGTGCTCTAGTCGTTGTTGGTAACAAAAAAGGTAAGATTGGGGTTGGACTCGGTAAGGCTAAGGAAGTTTCCGAAGCCATCCGCAAGGGTACCGAAGCTGCTCAACGCAGTCTCATCGAAGTTAATCTTCTCGATGGAACTATTCCCCATGATATCGAAGTGAAGTTTGGCGCTACGCGCATTCTTCTCATGCCTGCTGCTCCGGGTACTGGCGTTATCGCTGGTTCTGCTGCACGTGCCGTTCTCGAACTGGCCGGTGTACGCAATATCCTGACAAAGATCCATGGTTCTTCTAACCCAAGTACTGTGGTTCGCGCTTGCATTGAGGGTCTCACTTCCCAAAAGAACAAGAAAGACTGCGCTGTATTGCGCGGGATCAACGGCTGAGGGCTGGTGAAATGAAAAAAGTTCGTATTACTCAATTAAAGGGTATTGTCCGAGTTCTCCCGGAGCAGCGCGCTAATTTAGAGGCGCTCGGCTTGCGTGGAATCGGCAAGAGTAAGGAACATGTGTTGACCCCGGTTATCCAGGGAATGATCAATCGTGTTCGTCACATGGTTAAGGTCGAGGAGATCTAAGATGGAATTAAACACACTTAATCCCGGTAAGGCCTCTGTCACTAAAGGTCGCAAGCGTATCGGTCGTGGTCCTGGCTCTGGCTGGGGTACGACTGCCGGTCGTGGTCAGAAAGGTGCTGGAGCTCGTAAGAGCGCGAAGGCTGGCCGTGTTGCCTTTGAAGGCGGTCAGATGCCTATCCATCGTCGTACACCAAAACGTGGATTCAAATCCCATTTTGTACGCGATGTTCAGATTGTAAATCTTAAGGCTCTCTCGGCTTCTAGCGTTGTTGATTTTGACGCGAAGGTCCTTGCAGATCAAGGTTTGATTCGCTCTGTCGGAAAGCCTGTGAAGGTTCTTGGTTTTGGAATAATTAATAAGGCTATTAACCTGAAGGTCAATGCGATCAGTGAAAAGGCTAAGGCTGCGGTCTTAGCTGCTGGTGGCAAAGTCGAGATCGTCTAATGGAAGCATTTAAGAAAGCTATTGACGCTTTTGTCAACGCCTTCAAAATAGAAGACCTAAGGAAGAAGTTGCTCTTCACCTTAGGGATTCTTATCATCTATCGAATTGGTGCTCATATCACAATTCCAGGTGTGGATGCTCCTATTTTGGCTCAATACTTCCAGAACAGCAATAATGTGTTTGGTTTGTATGATTCCTTTACGGGTGGAGCCTTTGCTAAGGCGACGATCTTTGCTTTGGGTATCATGCCATATATCACAGCAAGTATCATCATTCAGCTGATGGGATCTGTGATTCCGGCCATTCAAATGCTTCAGAAGGAAGGTCAGGAAGGGCGTGCAAAGTTAAATCAATACACACGTTACTTTACAGTGATTATTGCAGCCCTTCAAGGCTGGGGTGTTTCTGTATGGCTTTCTTCGCTTAAAGTTTCCACCGCTTCCGGTGCCGGTCTTTCTGTGCTTACTGATGGTTTTTCGTCAGGAGCCGGAAATATTGGTTTCCGGTTACTCGCTACGCTTACCTTCACTGCAGGCACAGTTTTTGTGATGTACCTGGGCGAACAAATCACCTCTCGGGGTGTGGGTAATGGTATCTCTCTGATTATTTTTGCTGGTATCGTTGGAGCTCTTCCAAGAGCATTCACTCGCGAACTGGAAATGTTGACCGAAGGTATTCAACCCCTTGCCATTGAGATCTTTATCTTGGCGATGGTGATTGTTATTATCGGATTCATTGTTTTCGTGGAGCAAGCGAATCGACGCATTCCGTTGCAGAGTCCTCGCCGTGTGGTGGGCCGTAAAGTGATGGGTGGTCAGGCTAGCTATTTGCCTTTCAAGGTGAATACTGCTGGTGTGATTCCTGTGATTTTTGCCTCTTCCATCATGTTTGTGCCTGCGATCGTTGCTTCGTGGATGCCGAATGTGAGCTGGGCTCAATCGTTTGCTGGCGCGTTTATGCCGGGACATATCACTTATAGCGTGATATTTGCCGCTCTGATTATTTTCTTCACGTATTTTTACACAGCAATTCAGTATAACCCCAATGATATTGCTGATAATTTGAAAAAGTCGGGTGGATTTATTCCGGGCATTCGTCCGGGTAAAAAGACCGCTGAATATATTGATCACATCTTGACTCGCATTTCACTTCCAGGATCTATTTTCTTGGCTGTGATTAGCGTAGGACCTCTTCATTTGAAAGACGCTTTGAATATGTCTTTCTATATTGGGGGCACCTCGGTCTTGATCGTGGTAGGTGTTGCTTTGGATACGCTTCGTCAACTCGAAGCCCAATTGCATACCAAGAATTATGAAGGTTTCCTGAAACACGGCCGCATTCGCGGCAGGACGGCGTCCTAGTGGCTAAAGAAGAAGGCATTCAAGTAGAAGGCGTTGTGCTTGAGGCACTCCCAAACGCATTCTTTCGTGTAGGCCTCGAAAATGGTCACGAAATTCTCGCTCACGTTTCAGGAAAAATGCGCAGGCATTTTATTAGAATCCTGCCCGATGACAAAGTGTTGGTTGAGATTTCCCCCTACGATTTATCGCGGGGTCGAATCACTTATCGTTACAAGTAATAGGGATAAAGAAGGTTGAACCTATGAAAATCAAAGCCTCCATCAAACCCAGATGCGAAAATTGCAAGATTATCCGTCGTAAGGGTATTTTGCGTATCATCTGTTCGAAGAACCCCCGCCACAAGCAGAAACAGGGATAGGAGATTTCATGGCACGTATTGCTGGTGTCGATTTGCCGAAAAATAAGACCGCTGAATACGGTTTGACGGCTATCTATGGTGTTGGTTTATTCACTGCTCGTAAAGTTTGTGCCCAACTGGGTATTGATCTTAACAAGAAGTGTGATGACCTCACTGAAGAAGAACAAGGTAAAATTCGTCATCTTCTCGAAGGCGAATATTCTGTAGAAGGGCAACTTCGTGCAGAAGTTACCCTTAACATCAAACGTTTGCAAGATATTGGATGCTATCGCGGCTCTCGCCATCGTAAAGGCTTGCCTGTACGCGGTCAGCGTTCTCGTACCAATGCTCGCACTCGCAAAGGCCCCAAGAAAACTGTGGCTAACAAGAAGAAGTAAGGAGACGGTTCGTGGCTGACGAAGAAATCAAAGAAACCCCGGCTGCTGCTGAAGCTGTTGCCGAGGACGTTAAAGTTAAGAAAAGCAAGAAGCGTATTGATGTGCAAGGTATTGCTTGCGTCAATGCTTCTTTTAACAACACCATTGTGTCGATCACCGATGCTCGCGGAAACGTAGTAGCATGGGGTTCGCCAGGAAATTCTGGCTTTAAGGGCTCTCGTAAGAGTACCCCATTTGCCGCTCAGCTCGCCTCAGAAACGGCTGCTCGCAAGGCTTTTGATCTTGGTATGCGCAAGGTTGATGTACGTGTTAAGGGTGCTGGCGGCGGTCGTGAGTCTGCTGTTCGTGCGCTTAAAAACGCTGGTATTGAAGTGTTGACAATTCGTGATGTGACGGGAATCCCTCACAACGGATGTCGTCCTAAGAAGAAGAGAAGAATCTAATTCTAAAGGGGAAACGCCAATGATGTGGAAATCTCTCCAAATGCCGCGCAGTTTTCAGAAAGTGGAAACTGGCGAAGATGGGCGCTACGCAAAGTTTGTCGTAGAAGCTCTTGAACGTGGATGGGGTATTACTTTGGGTAATGCTTTGCGCCGTACCCTTCTCTCTTCCTTACAAGGGGCAGCGATTGTCTCTGTAAGAATTGATAAGGTTGAGAAGGAATTTACCTCAATTCCTGGAGTTAAGGAAGATGTCACTGACATCATTCTGAATCTCAAGAACATTCGGGTAAAGCTTCTTTCGGATCATGATGAGACATTACGTCTTGATATGTCCGGTGATGGCAAAATTACAGCCGCGAACATCGAGGAGAATCCCAACGTGGTGATTCTGACCCCAGATGTCCATATTGCAACCCTTAATGGGAATGCGTCTTTGAGCATGGAGATGAAAGTCTCTTCCGGCCGTGGTTATGTGACTTCGGACGAGCTTAAAGATCCAGAGGCTCCGATAGGTGAGATTGCTATGGATGCGAACTTCAACCCCGTGTTGAAGGTTGCTATGCATATCAGCGATACGCGTGTCGGTCAGCGTACTGATTTTAACAGGCTGGAACTTGAAGTTACTACTGACGGTTCGATTGATCCAGAAGATGCTCTCGCCTACGCGGCAAAGCTTTTGGTAGATCACTTGGATGCATTTATTAACTTCGAAGGCGACCTTGAGTCTCCTGAAGAGTTAGTGCAGGATGAAGAACGTCAGCGAGTCGCCAATCTTCTTCGTATGCGCGTTGATGAACTGGAACTTTCAGTTCGTTCTAGCAACTGCCTCCGCATGGCTAATATCCATACGATCGCAGAACTTGTGCGCAATAAAGAAAATGATATGCTTAAATACAAGAACTTCGGTAGGAAGTCCTTAGTAGAACTTAACGAGGTGTTGACTTCGATGGGTCTCGGCTTCGGGATTAACGTCGACGATTACCTGAAGGATTAATAGAAAATGAGACACGGTGTAAAGAATAAGAAATTGGGTGTGAACGCCGAACACAAGCGTGCCATTCTCCGTAGCCTCGCGACTTCTATCTTGGAGAAGGGCTTGGCAACTGAACAGGTTGATCGTAGTGTGCGTACCACGCTTCTCAAGGCTCGCCTTGCACGTTGCGCTGTAGATCGTTTGATCACATATGCTAAAAAGGGTGACCTTTCTGCACGTCGCGAAGCGGCTCGTTTTGTTCGTGACCCAAAGGTTCTTCAAGGACTTTTCGATGTCATTGGACCACGTTATGCTTCTCGCAATGGTGGTTATACCCGCGTGTTGAAACTTGGCCCGAATCGCCCTGGTGATGCCGCCGAAATGGCTTTGATTTCTCTTGTAGAAGATGAAGTCGTTGCAAAAACAAAGTCTGAGCCTGTTACTAAGAAGAGTGCAGCGAAACCGATTGATATGGTTGAAGGCGCTACGAAGGCTGCTGAATAGATTCTGTTTGTTATTTCAAAAAACCCAACTATTCAGTTGGGTTTTTTTTGTATCTTCCTAGAACTGTATAAGGATTTTTATGGCCTCCGTCAAGAATATTAGTCTATTTCTAGTGAGTTGCTTCTCCGCCCTATTGTGGGCAGGAGAGAGCGGCAATATGAATTCGTTGAGCAGTACTCTTTCGGTATCGGCGAACGGCACTCTTACGAGAAATTCCACGGTAATGACCCCGTCTTATAGTGAGGGAATGGTGGATTCCACTTATCTATTGGGTCCTGGAGATTTTTTGGATATTATGCTGGAAGATACCTACCTCTCGGTGCAGGTCTATCCAGATGGTTCTGTGGCAATTGATGAATGCGGTGTGGTCAATGTAGGAGGAAAAAACTTATCAGAAGCGAGAGCCGAAATATTGAAAATCGTGGCAAAACGTTATAATCCTCAATATTGTTTTGTTCAACTTGCCCAGTTGAAAAAGTTTCGCGTAAATGTCATGGGAGCTGTTAATGTTGTGGGTCAGATGATGGTGGAACCTCAGACACGATTAAGCTTATTATTGCGTTTGGTTGGAGGATCATTGACTTCTGGTAATGAAACAGACGTACAAGTGATTCGACATGGCGATACCATTCATGTGAATTGTACGAAAGTATTTGATAATGGTGATTTTGAAAATGACTTAATGCTACAGCAAGGCGATCAGATCTTTGTGCCTTTTTTGAATTTGGAAGATGCGGTCACTGTGATTTTCCCTGGTTACCGAGGGGCGATACCCTACAAGAAAGATCGTACTGTGGAAGAATATTTCAAAATGGCTGGGGGGGCACGGGTTCATAATTTTGGCTATCAATCTATTCTAATTCGTAATACAGACAATACCTCTGAAACGATTTCAGTAAGCGATAAGGCTACGAAAACGGTCCAGCCCAGAGCAGAAATAGAATTTTCTGTGAAGTCTCTGGTTGTTTATGTGGGGGGTGCTGTTGCTGGAGTGGGAAGGGTGAATTACGAGCCATCTTGGCATGCTCTTGATTACATTGCGGCTTCTGGGGTGACTCCTATCACCGGTTCTTGGAGCCAAGTTCGTGTGATTCGAGGCAATCGGGAAACTTTAAGCGTCAATGTGACAGAAGATGCTATTTTGCCAGGAGATTTTATTGAAATTCCTAAAAGTAATTATGAAAATTTCAAAGATTTTACTCTTTTTGTAGCCTCTCTTCTTACGGTGCTTTCTTCGGCATTCATTATCTACGTTAACTATAAGTAGTTCCTTATGACGACATCTGATTCTCCCAGCTTGACTGAGTCCCTTTTGCGAATTATAAATAATGATCTCAAGCATATTAAGTTATGCATAATGATTGTTGTTGTACCTACGTTAATCGCTTTTGTTGCTGTAATGTGGTTGATAAAACCGACATATTCTGCATCTGCCATTGTGACGCCTCCGGCTTCAACTAGTTCGATGGGAAATTTGAGTGGTATGCTGAGTGGGGATATGTCTTCTTATGCTTCTTTGCTTGGCTTGTCATCAGGCTCCAATGATGCGGATGCTATCTGGACTTTTTTCAATTCATGGGAATTACACGATCAGGTGATTACCAAATTTAATTTGGCGGAACACTATGAGTTTAAGGGAAAATTCCATGCTGATTTGTTAAAAGCATTTCGCCGGAATTTTTCATTGACGCAGACTAAAGAAGACATGCTGGAAGTGGCGATTGAAGATGAGGATTATAAACTTGCGGCACAAATGGTTCAATTTATGCTTGTGCAAGCAGATTCCATGTACAATGCATTTAAAACGGCTCAGGCTCGTCAATCGAGAGAATACTTTGAAAGTAGAATCAACAAATGTCTTGTAACTCTGGATTCATTGGAACATGATTTTGTGAATTTTCAGGTAAAAAATAATTTTTATGAGCCTTCGATACAGATGGAATCAACGATTAAATATTTAGGAGAACAAGAAGCTCAGCGTGAGGCGGTGGATGTCGAGTTAAATTATGAACGCATGAATAGAGGCGTGGATTCAAAAAAATATGAAGAACTTCAGAAGCGTTATCGGAGTTTGGATGCCTCGCTGTCTCGGACACTCAATGGAAAACGGGAATCTTTAGGCTTGATTGCGCTCAAAAAATCGCCCGATTTAGGAGCTAAATATATGCGAAAAGAGTCGGAAATTCGGGTCCAGGAAACGATGTATAAAATGCTCCGCCAGCAAAGTGAACAATTATTGTTAGAAGAAGCAAAAACGATGAAAAATCTGCATGTCTTGCAAGCTCCTTGGGAGAATGATAAAAAAGTGGCACCGTTACGCGGAGTGATATTAGTTTTTATTGTTTTTGTGACATTTTTGTTTGCTACGTTATTTTGTAATTTTCTTGCTTTTATTGAAGAAGAAAAAAAACGCAATTCTCAGTTTGCTTTGCTATGGACACAATTTCTTGGGTTCTTTCGTAAAAAAGTGGTCCATTAAATGTTTTCACTCATTGGTGAATATCCAGAATCAACGATTCTTTTTCTTCTTGCGGGGGCTAGTCTTTTTCAGGTCTGGTGGCTTAAAAAAGATTTTTTTTCTCCCATAAACATATATGTTTTTTGCCAATGCCTAACGTTAGGTATAGCTTATATGCAATTAGATGTAGCCATGACTGATTTTCATATCAAAACATGGCTGGTTTGGATTGGAGCCTTACTGTCGTTTAGTTCTGGGTGTATTCTTTATGAATGTGTAAGTCCTCCTCGGACTTCTTGTAGTAATAGAGAATGTGTTAATTATGATTGGAAGAAGCATTTTATTTTTTCTTGTTGCATTTTGGGGCTTTATTTGATCGGAATTATTGGTTTGCTTCAAAAAGTTGGGACTTTGATTGTTTTTGCTGAAGAACCAGCTAAGTGGACATCTGTGGATATAAATTACGGCTATTATTCTAGTCTTGTTGCAAGTGCTCCTTTGGTTATTTTGTTTTTTGGTGTTGCGTCGTTTAAATCTATGAATCCATTGAAAGGATACCGTAACATTTCTCGGTTTGTAGTTCTAATTATAACGATATTAAATGTTTTGGCATATCCTAGCCGAACTACTTTTTTTATGTGTATCGGTTTTTTTTTGCTTTTTTTCAATTATTTAAAGAAAAAAATTTCTGTTCTTTGGATTATACTAGTATTCGCTATTGGCGTTGCTGTTTTTGTATCAATTGCCTCTATCCGTGCACAATATGGGATGGGCTCAGTCGAAAATATGGCACTTGATGCTGTCATGTCGATGCCCTATAAGTATGTGGCTAACAATTACTGGAATTTAGACTATGTGCTTAATCCATTGCCAGATCAGACTCTACATCCACATACATACGGGATGGATTTCTTTGCTGGAATGCTTGAATACTCTCATCTTCCGGCAGCCTTAAGAAATAGTTTCGGATGGGATGGATTATTTAATGAAAGCGTAATGAAAGTTAATGGCTATAATACCACGGGATACCTGTGGGAGGTCTATAAAGATTTTTATATGCCAGGAATTTTTGTTTTTCCATTTATTTGTGGCCTTGGAATATCAGCATTATATCGGCGTCTAAAGTATGCTCTTACACCACGGACATTGATGTTTTATGTGTTCTTTATTTATTTTATTGGCTTTTGGTTCTTTTTAGCTGGTTATAAGCAGGGAATATATTGGGTGTGGGGCATTTTGATTTATATGTTCACAACTTCATGTATAAAACATAGGATTGTAGGAGATGACTCGAATACCTGTGTTTGATATGATGAAAGGGATCGCGATCCTTTTCATGATTATAGGCCATTGTCAGATTCCTGATAGTTTGCATCGCATTATTTATCTTTTTCATCTCCCCCTGTTTTTTATTGTATCTGGTTATTTCTATAAGAACAATAGTCTGAAACTTCAGTTGGTCAAAGATTTAAAACGTTTGGTCGTTCCTTATTTTTTGTGTGCTTTTGTGGTTGGAATAAAATATGGAATAGATGCTTTTCGTCTTCATGATTTTTCAAAAATCCCAGATTTTTGCCTTGCCGTAATATGGGGCTCCTGCCCGATACAAATAGAAGATTTGTCTTTACCGGATATAGGGCCGATATGGTTTTTACTTGCACTGTTTTGGTGTCGACAAATATTTAATTGGATCATGACTTATAAGTCAGGCCCCATTTTTGTAATTAGCATTGCGTTATTTTCGACTTTGCTTAGTCAATTTGTCATTTTCCCATGGAGTATTCTACAGGGCATGAGTGGCATGTTATTTTATTTAATGGGTTTTTTATTTGCTCATCATCAGAATTCTAGGCATACTCTGTTACCATTAAGCGTACTAATTATCCCCATTGCGTATTTCTATGGTGCAATTGATATGCACACAGGACTATATCCTAATTTTACAATGAACGTTCTCGGCGCTTTGGCGGCTTCCTATTTATTGTATGTATTTTTAGACTTCATTTCTCAGATACATTTTTTGCGAAGCAGCATGTCTTGGCTCGGAGAATGGTCTTTATTAATATTGGGAGTTCATTATATAGAATTTATGCTAATTAATTGGAATGCCAAGATTTCTTTTTGGATGGAGACTTGCGAAGAGCCTGTTGTTTGGGTAATTGGGATTCGTATTTTGAGCATTATTGCGTCCGTTTTTTTTCTGTCACGAATTTCTTTTATAAAGCAAATTTTTGTTGGTGGGGCAAAAACAAAATAAGGAAATGTATTAGTGTAGAGTTTCCGGTGAGCCTTATAAGTGGAATAAAAAATTACCAGGCGAGTCTTTTCTTGTTGAAGAAGAACACAAAAAAAATGACAGTGATAACAACATCGCCGCTGAGGGTAAATAGCGGAATCAGATGAAATTGACTTGTAAGGGTAACCATTCCGAACGTCATCGCAATATTTGCTATTCCACCAATTAAAATTACGCCTACATATTTCCATATCTGTTTTTCTTTAAGCATCGTGGATATCATAGGCAATCTTATTGCTTGCAAAATAAGAGATATGGACAATAAACGCAAACAGAATGAACTCGTTTCTAAAAGAGATGCCGTCCACGGCGCAGCAAAGAATAAAATTTTAAGCACAAATTGGGGAATAATTAGAAGCGGACTGGAAAGTATTGTAATGAAAAAAGTAAAGCTAAGAATATCACGAAGATGAATGTGGGAATCTAGTGTTTCATGTTGGATGATAAGTGATGATGAAAGAAAAGAAATCATAAATCCAGAAGCAAGCATAATCAATTTATAACTAAAATTGAATGCAGCTAAGAATTCAGGTGGCGCGAGTACATCTGCCGCATAAATACCTATTGGTAGATATGCAAAACTAGTAAGACTCGCGAGAGCAAACGGAAATGCTTTATTGAGCATCAGTTTGATGAAAT
Organism: Fibrobacteres bacterium CG2_30_45_31; assembly: GCA_001873075.1. GTDB lineage: Bacteria > Fibrobacterota > Fibrobacteria > Fibrobacterales > Fibrobacteraceae > UBA1313. Next base: position 18,307 of record MNYL01000221.1, read on the forward strand.
AAACTGTTCGCCTCCTAAAAATGAGAATGCGTTTGTTAAATGCTGAGAATACGCCAAAACCCCATGCTGGGATTGCTGCGAATATCATGACAAATGCAATAGATTCAATTTTATCCAGTTTCAGGTACAGTAATGCAAATCCCATGATGGCAGAATAAGAAATCGTGTGAAAAACTTTAGAAATAAGAAAACGTTTCCAAAATTTACCGCAGATAAAATACCAATCAAAGAATGCATGTTGAAAAATGAGGCCTAAAGTAAGGATCAGTTCACCACGAAAAGCTGGGTGATGCCATCGTATGGTAAATGCAAATAGGCACATGAGCAACATGGATGTTATGGCTAAAAAGAATCGCAATTGAAAAATTTGTACAAGTAGCTGCCCATGAGTCGCGCGACGACCAAAAAAGGCTAGAACGAGTGTCGCTGTTCCGAAATCAGCAAGCGCACAAAAAATGAGATAGTCATTTTGTAGAACGCCGAGGTAACCGAAGTTAAGAGCTCCAAGGTTTTTCGCCATTAAGTTGGTGACAAAAAAAGTGGCGCATTGAATCAAAAAGTTCACGGCTGAAATGAAAATTCCGATCTGGATATTTTTTAAAATATTTGACACACACGTAAAATAGTTGTTTTTCTGAAGAAAAGAAAAAAGAGTCCACAATTTCAAACCTTTTATTAACCGTCTTTTCTGCGAAACGATCCTAGTATGTTTCTTGTTCGGGATTTAACTATATTTCCGAAAGTAAAAGACATACGACCATCAGGGCCGGGTTAAATTGTAAGGCAAATAGAGGACATGCATGAATATCATATTTAAGAAAACACTATGGGGCATTAGGAAGCTCTTTCTGCTTGCTGAATCCCGTTTTGATAGTCGATATTTGTCATTAGATGTTCCAATGTCTAAAATTGTTAGCCATCAAAATTGGTTGAACTACTTGTTTGAAATCGGCAATAAGCCTGGCTTGAGAATTTTAGAAATCGGTAGTCGTGAAGTCACGGGTCCATCGAAAGCGCGTAAGGGTTTCGAAAAAGCGGAATATGTAGGCTTTGATTTTTATTCAGGCAATAATGTTGATGTTGTAGGGGATGCTCACAAATTATCGAGCTATTTTGGGGAAAATGAAAAATTTGACATTATTTACTCAAGTGCCTGTTTTGAACACTTTGCTATGCCTTGGGTTGTGGCTACCGAAATTTCAAAATTATTGAAGGTTGGTGGGTTTGTTTTTGTAGAGACGCATTTTTCTTTTTCTTCACATGAAAGACCTTGGCATTTTTTTCAATTTAGTGATATGGCGTTAAAAGTTTTATTTTCAGAAGCTCTCGGATTTGATTGTATTGAGGCTGGCATGTCTAACCCAATTGTAGGCAGATTTTCCTCATTAGCTGATGATTATTTGAAAAATACTCCAGTATGGGGCCTTTACTGCCATAGCGAGTATCTTGGAAGGAAGGTAAGAAACGTTCAAGATTTTAATTGGCAAAATCTTGATTTAGCTAATGTGGTGGGGAATACATCGTATCCAAAGCCAAATAGGTAATGAGTGAGTTTGATGAAAAATTGGCTCTGAATATCCTAGTCATGAAATGGGATAATTCGGTTTTATGGGGTGATTGATGTGACGGAGTAAGCCCTAAAATCAATTAATTGATAAATTATGCAGAGAAAGTAAAAAAGGGTCGATGAGTTGGGCCTTTTTTTGTATTTTTGGGCTTCGAATAAGCGAGAGTGGCGGAATTGGCAGACGCACCAGACTTAGGATCTGGCGCCTTTGGCGTGAGGGTTCGACTCCCTCCCCTCGCATCATCGAAAGATGTAACAGTTTTTTATTACGGAGATTTCATGACCGTTTCCATTAAAGAAACAAGCGCTACCGTCCGCACATTAGACGTGACATTGCCTCAGGATTCCCTTACGGTTCCTTTTGAAAAGAAGCTTTCCAAGTACAGGAAAGAAGTCACCATTAAAGGGTTTCGCCCGGGTCAAGTGCCGAAGGCGATGATTCTTGCCCGTTTTGGTGATATGATCCGCCAGGAGGCGATCGATGAGGTATTGAACCAGACGATCACGGAAGAATTGAAAAAAGCGAATATCAACCCCGTTACCCGATTGAAGATCGAAAACTTCAAGGATGATAAGGAACACGATATCACTTTTACGGCGATCGCTGAAGTGGATCCTGACATCAATATTCAGGGCTATGAATCCTTGGGTATTACCGTGCCGGATACGATGATTGATGGTGCTGAAGTGGATTCCGAAATTAAGCGTATGATGCAAATGTGGTCCAAGGATGCGTCTGTGGATCGTGCGGCAGCGAAGGGCGATGTCGTCGTTGGCAATTACGTTGACGTGATTATCGATGGTGAAAAGAAAGAGATGCCGGAAGAACGCGAGTTCCGTTCTTTGCTCGGTGAATCTGCGTCCCCAGGATTTGATGAAGGTCTCCTAGGTGCAAAGAAAGGCGACAATAAGGTCATTAACTTTGTGTACCCAGCGGATCATAAGGATGAAGCCTATCGTGGTAAAAAAGCTGAATTCAAGGTGGAAGTCACGGATATCCGTGAAATTGTGCCCCCAACCATGGATGAGGGTTTCTTTGAACAAGTGGGCGTGAAAGATGAGGCTGAACTCCGCACAAACATTCAGGAAAGTATTGCCAGTAACAAGAAGCAGACGGTTAGGAATAAGGCGGTCAATGAAGCGATTGATAAGTTGATCGAAATGAATCCGTTTGACGTTCCTCAGGGGCGTGTTATTGATCTTATCAAGTACAGCCTCAAGCAGCATGCGGAAAATAAAGAAGAAGAAATAGAACCCACCGAGGAACAACTCAAAACATTGAGCCCGGAAGCCGTTCACGAGATTAAGAAACATCGCATTTTGGACTTTATTGCCAATAAAGAAAAGTTGAAAGCAAGTCAGGCGATGGTGGATGCTCGTTTGCATGAAATGGCATTTGCCTATCATGTTGATTTTGAATCTTTGAAGGGCCACTTCCGCCAGACGGGCCGCATTGTAAGCCTTCGCGAAGAACTTCGCATTGAGGCCGCTGCGGACTTTATCGTGGGCATTCGTCCAGTAACAGAAGAAGTTAAGTAGTAAAAGGGAGGCTCGCTGTGGTAATCCCAACCATTATTGAAAATACAGGCCGTGGTGAACGCGCTTATGACATCTATTCCCGGTTGCTCAAAGAACGCATTATTTTCTTGGGTACCCCGATTAATGATGAAGTGGCGAACAACGTCATGGCGCAGTTGATTTTTCTGGAATATGAAAATCCTGAGAAGGATATTACTCTGTATATCAATAGCCCTGGTGGGTATGTTTCTGCGGGGCTTGCCATTTACGACACCATGCAACATATTCGCCCGAATATTGCAACGATCTGCATTGGTAATAGCATTTCTATGGCTGCCATATTGCTTGCTGCGGGTACCAAGGGAAAACGTTATGCGCTTCCTCATTCCCGCATCATGCTTCACCAACCGTCGGGTGCTGCGACTGGCCAATCCACGGATATTCAGATTCATGCGAAGGAAATCATTAAAACGCGCGAGACGCTGACTGAAATTATCGCGAAACATTCTGGCCGTGACATTAATGAAGTGCGCACTAAAACAGACCGTGACTTTTACATGAGCCCGGAAGAAGCGTTAGAATTTGGCGTGATTGATGAAATTTTCAATCCTCATAAACAAGAGGGCGTTTGATGTATAAAGGCGGCAAGAACCATCCTCAGATCGCTTGTAGCTTTTGCGGTAAACCTGCGGAACAGGTCGCAAAGCTGATTACTGGCGCAGGAGTGCACATTTGTAATGAATGTGTTTCCATGTGTTATAATCTGATGGTGGAAGAACTTGCAAAAGATGCTGCGAAGACAAGCGTAGCATCACCGGAAACAACCAAACCGTTGCCGCCACCCACGGCAATTAAAGCGAACTTGGATCAATACGTTATTGGACAAGATGATGCGAAAACGGCGTTGTCTGTTGCCGTGTATAATCACTACAAACGCTTGCGTTATAAAGATGCCAACAAGAAAAATGGCAATGATGTAGAAGTGGAAAAATCCAACTTGCTTTTGGTAGGTCCCACAGGTTCTGGAAAAACATTGCTCGCTCAAACCCTTGCTCGATTCCTGGATGTTCCTTTTTCTATTGCGGATGCGACAGTGTTGACTGAAGCGGGTTATGTTGGCGAAGATGTGGAAAATATTCTGGTTCGCTTGTTGCAAGCTTCCGACTACAATGTAGAACGCGCAGAACATGGCATCATCTTTGTGGATGAGATTGATAAGATTGCAAGAAAAACGGCGAATCCTTCGATTACGCGTGATGTTTCGGGTGAAGGCGTGCAACAAGGGCTTCTTAAGATCCTTGAAGGAACCGTCGCTGCCGTGCCCCCGAAGGGCGGTCGCAAACATCCGGAACAGAATCTGGTGCATATCAATACGCGTGATATTTTGTTCATTTGTGGTGGAGCCTTTGAATCGTTGGATAAGATTATCGCTCACCGTGTGAATAAGGGTGGAATGGGTTTTGGCGCTGATATCAGAAGTGAAAGAGATACGACTTTGAGTACTCTCTTTAAACAGTTGGAACCAGATGATCTTATTCATTTTGGCTTGATCCCAGAATTGGTAGGTCGTTTGCCAGTGGCTGTGGCGTTGGATGAGCTAGATGAACCCACGCTTTTCAAAATTTTGACAGAGCCTAAGAACGCTCTTGTGAAGCAGTTTAAAAAGTTATTTGAGATGGATGGGATTACATTGGAATTCTCCGATGATGCCCTCACTGAAGTGGTTTCTGAAGCGATGCTTCGTAAAACAGGGGCTCGCGGGCTTCGTTCTGTGCTTGAAAAAGCTTTGCAAAAGGCTATGTTTGAACTCCCCGGTACAGGAACGAAGAAGTTAGTGCTCACGGGGGAAATGGTTCGAAAGGGCATTTATTCCGCAGAAAAAGCAAAAAAAGCGGATTCGCATACGGTCGGTAAGAAAAACGTTGCTTAAGGTTTTATTCCTGTGAAAAAAAAGATGATTCAGAAGAAGGGCGAGACTTTCGTTAATGCGTTGACGTTGGATCTTTCTCATCCGGTTCCGTTGGTGCCATTACGCGATACGTTGGTGGTTCCAGGTTCTTCTACACGGATTCTGGTTGGCCGAGATGTCTCGGTAAGAGCTTTGGATGCTTCTCGTGAAGCGGATGGTTTTGTTCTGCTTTTATTGCAACGGGATTCCAATACGGAAGCTGTGAAGGCCGAAGATCTGAGCCGTGTGGGTGTTTTGGCGCGGATTCAGACCGTAACCCCGTTACCCAATGGTTATTTGAAAGTTCTGGTAGAGGGGATACTTGCTGTTGACATTTTGGATATTACCCTCTCGACTTATTACTCTGCACTTGTTTCCCCCAGAGACTTCCATTATGGAAATACGGCGCAGGATAAAGAGTTAGCAGAGGAAAGTATTCGATTGTTTAGTCGTTATGCAGAGATTCAGGATGTTCCCCCGGATTTGATTGAAACGTTGCGTACAACAGAAGCGCCGCTTCAAGTATTTATGGGGATGATCCCATTCATGCGTCTTGCGCCTTCAGAAAAACAAGGCCTTTTAGAACAAGATTCGATAGCGACTTTGGGTAATTTGGTCAATTCACTTTTGCAGACTGCCATTGACACAGAACACGTTTCTCAACGCATTCGTCAAGATGTTCAGCATAAAATGCAACAATCCCAAAAAGAATGGCTTATCAATGAGCAAATTCGGATGTTGCAGGAAGAAATTTCGGGTGGGGAAGCAGGAACGAACGAACTCACTACTTTAGTCAATAAGATTAAAGCCAAACGATTCTCTCCGGTGATTCAGGAAAAACTGGACGAAGAGTTAGAGCGCATGAAATTCATGCACCCGACAAGCCCTGAGTATGCGGTCGTTCGAAATTATTTGGATTGGTTTATTTCTTTCCCCTATGGTGAATATACGGAGACCTCTTTGAATCTTAAAAAGGTCAAGGCGGATCTCGATAAGAAACATTTTGGTTTGGAAAAAGTCAAAGACCGCGTCTTGGAATATGTGGCCGTTTTAAAATTGACGGGTTCTGAGAAGCGCGCCCCCATTCTATGCCTCGTCGGCCCTCCAGGTGTTGGAAAGACAACACTTGCCACCTCTATTGCGGAATCTATTGGTCGCAATTTTGTGCGCATCACCTTGGGGGGTGTCCGTGATGAGGCTGAAATTAGAGGCCATCGTCGTACTTACATCGGTTCTATGCCCGGTCGCTTTATTCAGGCTTTGCGCCGTGCGAAATGCATGAATCCTGTCGTTCTTTTAGATGAAATTGACAAGATGGCGAGTGACTTCCGTGGGGATCCTGCGAGTGCAATGCTCGAAGTCTTGGACCCGGAATTGAATCACGATTTTGCGGACCACTTTATGGAAGTAGGTTTGGATTTGTCTCGGGTTCTTTTTATTGCGACTGCCAATGCCGAAGATGAAATTCCAGCCGCTTTGCATGACCGATTGGAAGTGGTTCGCTTGCCTGGTTATTATGTCCACGAAAAGCAAAGTATTGCGAAACAATACCTCTTACCTAAGGTCTGTGAACGTTGCGGGCTTGTGAATGGGAAAGACATTGCAATTGATGACATTTGTGTTCACAAAATAATTCGTGAATATACTCGTGAAGCAGGAGTTCGCGAATTGGAACGACTCTTAGAAACGATTGTTCGCAAACGCGCTAAAGAAGTGGTACTCGGGAAAAAGCTTAAAGCAGAGCTTACCGAAAAAGATATTTCCCATTATTTGGGAGTCCCGCGCTTCTTGGAAAATCGATTGTCAAAACCGGGGCGTCCTGGTTTAGTGACGGGCCTTGCCTGGACCTCTGTGGGTGGCGAAATACTTTCTTTGGAGTGCACATTGTTGAGTGGCCGTGGTCATTTACAACTCACGGGGAAGCTCGGTGATGTGATGAAAGAATCGGCCCAGATTGCTTTGAGCCTTGTGCGTGAACGTTTGCAAAAGTTTGGAATTGATCCTGCTATTGTGCGCAAAACGGACATTCATATTCATGTGCCAGAAGGTGCTGTGCCTAAAGATGGTCCTTCTGCAGGGATTGGCCTTACGCTCGCTCTTCTTTCTGCATTTACGCGGATTCCTGTTTCTCCAGATATTGCGTTCACGGGCGAAGTGAGTCTCACGGGTGAACTCCATGCCATTGGAGGCCTCAATGAAAAAGCACTTGCCGCATTAGACGCTGGCGTTAAGACCCTTTTCTTGCCTCAGGAAAATGCGAAAGATGTCGTTGAACTTCCGAGTCTCGTGCAAAAAGGGCTCAAAATACATCTTAAATCACACATTGATGACGTCATTCGGGAGCTTTTCAAGAGTCCTTCTCTTAA
>MNYL01000060.1 GCA_001873075.1 Fibrobacteres bacterium CG2_30_45_31
CTTCTGCTCCCATTTCCACCATGCTCGCAAAACCGGAGGCAAACTGGGTCATTTCTTTGGCGATGGACAGCAGTTCGTTTCGCGACCGCCCTAATTTTACGGACATGTGTAAATCACTCACGGGGAGCGAAATATGCAAAAGGCTCCGCGAGGGATCTGAAAATACCTGTACGGAACGCCTTATATCTGCGAGGCTACCGCGACTCATGACGGCCACCTGAGTGCTCTTTATTTCGGAACAGAGAATGCGGCAATTCTCAAAATTTTGGAGTGAGGCGGAAGGAAATCCGATCTCAATACAATCGACCCCAATCGTTTCCAAAAGAGATGCGATTCGCAATTTTTCTTTAAGCGAAAACGCAAAACCCGCCGCCTGATCGCCTTCGCGAAGCGTTGTATCCAATATGCGGAGTTTTCGATTTTTATCCATAGAATCAATGAAGCATTGGAGCGTTAGGATGATTTACAAAGAGTATCGGCTAAAAATTCGACCTGATCCACAGCCGCTAAAAACTGGGGAACGTCCTCTTTTTTAGGCAACGTTATTTTGATATTATCAATGGAGCAAATTTGTTGAAGAGAATCCATATATAAAAGAGTCTCTTCCAAAGTAGGAGAAATTGGAACAATCTGTTTGATTTCTTCCACAAGATCAAACATCGTATGGTTACGAGGTAAAAAACCGCGACTCATGAAAATGGCCATGAAATATTTTTCAATACTCATCGCCGCTAAGTTCTGAATCAGCGTTGGAGTAAAGATCTGAGACTGGTTAATACTCATACGAGTTCTCTTGTGAAAACTCTTGCCATCACGATAAAATTCTTCCCAGTCCGATAAAGCAAGCGTCATAAGAGTTCCTCATTGAAAAACTGTTCTTCATTGTAAGAATAGTTTCATTTCATCGATTTTTAAACAAATTCAATAATTTTGGCATTACAATTATGTTGATTCAAAAAGCAATAAAGTACCATTCGGTAGAATGCTTACAAAAAAAACCTCTTTTTTTAATCTTTTGAAGGGGAGAATAATTGGCACATAATTTGCAACGACCGCTACGGAGGATTATTATGTCGCCACCTGACGAATCGACTTTTTCGGTTCCTGCTTTTAAATGTGCTTTGAGTCTCCAAGCCGGAAACGGATTCTTGGATGAAAAGCGTTTACAACTTCTCATTGCCATTCGTGAGAAAAAAACGTTGTCTGCAGCAGCAGAGGAATTGAAGATTAGTTACAAGACCGCATGGTCCTGGATTGATGCCATGAATAATGCCGCCGAAGGGCCTTTAGTACAAAGTATTCAGGGCGGCTCCTATGGAGGAAATTCATCTCTCACTCCTTTAGGCGAACGTCTGTTGCAACAATATGAACGCCTTTGTGAACGCCAGCGTCTTTTTATGTTTTCGCTTCAAGAGAACGAAGCAAAAGAACTTCGCGATGTGGAAGATTTCTTGCGACGTTTATCCCTTTGGACCAGTACACGGAATCAATTTCATGGTACCATTAAGAGAATTTGGGGAGACAAAGCCCAAGCGTGGGTAGATGTGATGGTGGATAGACTTGTCATCGTCACCGCACGAATCACACAGTCAACCGTGACCGAAATGGATTTAAAAATTGGTGACGAAGTCGTGTTACTCATAAAAGCCACTTGTATGACGATTCGTCTTCCAGAAGAAATAAGGCAATCTTTACATAAGGGGCCTATTAACTGCCTCAAGAGTACTTTGGTTCAAAGCGTTATTAGCGACGATTCAGCACAAGTGAAACTTTCTATTAGTGAAAATCGATTCATTTATGCATTGGTACCAATAACGCAGTGGAATCAATTATCGGGTGAACCCGGTAAAGAATACCTGGTCTACTTTGAACCCGATCATGTTATTCTCACGCGTCTTGCTTAAAGTCTATCCACAACCACTTTCACAGGAGAAATCTCTATGTCCAATAAAATCCGAAGCCGCATTCTTTTATCGAGCATCATCGCACTCTCAGCAAGCACCTTTGCCGCCACCCCCAAAACGGAGATTATTGTTTCCGCAGCGGCAAGCCTTACTGAGACGATGAATGAACTCATCGAGATGTACAAAAAAGTGAAGCCTGATGTTACGATAACGCCGACTTACGGATCTTCCGGTTCCTTACAGCAGCAAATTGAGCAGGGCGCTCCCGTGGATATTTTTATTTCCGCTTCCCCCAAACAGGTGGATGCGCTCGCAAAACAAGGATTAATCCTGAAGGATACGCGCAAAAATATAGTCGAAAATAAAGTGGTGCTCATTGTGCCGAAATCCACAAAAGGGATCACCCAGTTTGAAGATGCCGCGACTGACAAAATCAAACAAATCGCTCTCGGAGAGCCTTCCAGCGTTCCTGTGGGACAGTATTCAGAAGAAATTTTTACAGCTCTGGGTATTCTTGACAAGGTAAAGCCTAAAGCGGTCTACGCAAAAGATGTACGCCAAGTGCTGACCTATGTGGAAATGGGAGAAGTCGATGCAGGTATCGTCTATGCGACCGACGCTGCCATTTCTAAAAAAGTCACAGTCATTGCCACCGCTCCCGAAGGAACTCACAAGCCTGTAATTTATCCCGCCGCTGTCGTGAAAACAAGTGCCCAGCCCCAAGTAGCAAAAACATTTCTCGCTTGGCTTTCAAGCGCGGAAGCGTCCAAGGTATTTGTCAAATACGGATTTACAGTCGTTCAGTAAAACCGCCGTTCATCAACACTTATAGGTATTTATTATGGACAGTCTCCCCATTGACTGGTCTCCCCTTTTTGTCTCTTTTAAGACCTCGGTTGTCGCGACAGCCATCGCCTTTTTGTTCGGTGTTGTCGCCGCTCGTTTAGTGCTTCAACTTCGAGGGCGCACCCAAGCGATTTTAGATGGGGTATTCACACTGCCAATGGTGTTGCCTCCAACTGTACTTGGCTTTTTTCTATTAGTGTTTTTCGGAAGAAATAGTCCGATAGGCCGCCTCCTGATGGAAATAGGAATCCGGATTATTTTTTCCTGGGAAGCGACAGTGATCGCCGCAGCGGTGGTGGCGTTTCCTCTTATTTATAAAACGGTCCGAGCTTCCTTTGAACAAATAGACCCGACCGTATTGCAAGCCGCAAGAACCCTGGGACTCCCGGAATATCTGATATTTTTTCGAATTATGATTCCCATGGCATGGCCCGGCGCAGCGGCAGGCTCTATCCTTGGCTTTGCCCGGGCTCTCGGAGAATTCGGAGCGACACTCATGATCGCGGGGAATATTCCGGGACGCACACAAACTATTCCCATCGCCATCTTCTTTTCGGCAGAGGGTGGACACATGGATCTCGCTCTGATGTGGGTGCTGATTATTGTGGCCATTTCGTTTTCTGTCATTATTGCCATGAATCTCCTCGGAAGGAGGAAAGGATGAGTCTCATTGTCGACATCAAGAAACGCTTTCCTCGCTTTACGTTAGCGGTGTCTTTTAGTGCAGAAAATGAACGCGTTGGCATTTTAGGAGCTTCTGGTTGTGGAAAGTCGATGACACTCAAATGTATCGCAGGCATCGAAACTCCAGATGAAGGAAAAATCGTAATTGATGGTCTCACCGTATTTGATTCTTCCCAAGGGATTAATTTACCACCACAAAAGCGAAAAACGGGTTATTTATTCCAAAACTATGCGCTATTCCCCACGATGACCCTGGCTCAGAATCTTGCGATTGTACTCCATAAGCTCCCCCGCATGGAAAGGGAAGCCCTTATTGCAGAGACGTTGCGAAAGATGCATCTGGAGAACCACGCTCACCATTACCCCGCACGCTTAAGCGGTGGGGAGCAGCAACGGGCCGCTCTTGCACGCATTCTGGTTTCCAAGCCACAAATTCTGATGCTTGATGAGCCATTCTCTGCACTGGATTCGTTTCTCCAGAGCGAAGTGGAGCAAACCCTTCTGGAATCTCTGAAATCGTTCCCGGGAACGACCCTGTTTGTGTCTCATGACCGCGATGAAGTCTACCGCATTTGCGAAAAAATGCAGATTTTGCAAGAAGGGCAAATTGTAGGCTCGGGCAAAAAAGAAGACCTTTTCAAAAACCCGGGAACGCTTGCCGCCGCAAGACTTACAGGGTGCAAGAATATTGCCGCCGCAAAAAAAATAGGGGCATCCCGGATTGTCGTTCCCGCCTGGGGAGTGTTTCTGGATACGGCACAATTGGTACCAGATGATTTGGCCTATATAGGCATCCGCGCCCATCATATCCGCCCCGCACACCCAGAAGAAACACAAAATTGTTTTGAATTTCAAATTGAACGTTACGATGCCTCTCCCTTTTCTCTCACAGAATACATTACGGCCCTGACACCCCAGGAAATCGCAGGCGACACTCGTGAGACCCGACAAAAAATTGTCAGAAAAGTTTCTGACACCGAAGGCTCCATCAATACAGAGATCCTTAAAAATAACGGGAAACTACGACTGTGTTTTCCACGAGAACACTTGTTATTCCTTCGAGATTAAAGCTTAAAAGAGCATCACTTTTCTACCCCTCAAAAAAAATCAAGGAGATTTTTCATGAAAAGATCACATAAATTCACCACCGCAATCATACTCGGATTCGGTATCCTCTCAGTAGCAAATGCTGCTGATGGAGAAATTAAAATCAACGGAAGCATCCAGACCCAAGGAAGTAAAGCACTCTATGAAAATGACTCGGAGAGCGATTTCGATGGATTCTGGATTCGAGGCAATCTCGGCGTCAAGTATACTGCAGATGACTTTGATGCCCTTGTCAATTTCCGCATGTGGTCTACCGCATTCAACGGCGAAACTGAAATCGTCACGCCTCAAATTTATTACGGCAACTATAAATGGGCTTTGGAGGAACACAAGTTCAACTTGAAATTCGGTCACTGGGAAACCGACTGGAGTATCGGTGGCAACTTCGGAACTTACCTAGATAAGAAAATCGGCAGCCATGGATTCATGGGCCGCGGCAGCGTTAACCAGGACGGTGTTGAACTCGGCTGGACTTTTGGGCCCTCCAATCTAAACGCAATGATCGCTACAACTTATGATGCCGATGACGCCAATAGTAAAACCCCCTTTAACAGAGGGTATCTCCGCTTGGAAGATAATCTGAAACTTGGCAAACCCATGGAACTCACCCTCGCTTATCGCGTCAACGCTCTGGATCCCATGCTCAAACCCGCCGTGATTACCCACCGCGCAGGCCTCAAAGCTGCCTATACCGTCCTTCCCTCTTTGAAACTCTACGGAGAATTGGGCTACATCAACACTGGCAAGGATGACGAGGTTAAAAAAGATACCAATGGCACGTGGACTTCCAGCGTCAAACCGGAATACACTCAGGATACCGATTATCTTCCGTTCTATATCGGTCTTGAAGTACCAACAGCAGGGATTCTCAGTAACCTGATGTTTGAAGTCGAATATATCAGAGATCGCGAGGAATTAGTCGCGGGTTCAGATGAACTCGCCTGGAGCGTAGCCGCTGTCAAAAAACTGGGACGCACCAAAATTCAACTTTCC
>MNYL01000153.1 GCA_001873075.1 Fibrobacteres bacterium CG2_30_45_31
TTCATAAAATTCAGGCAAATAGTCAGTTCTTTTGTCATATTATCTTCATATTGAAGAAGATATTCTGCACCAGGTTCTATTAGCTCATTACCAAGAAAATGGAGGCCATTTACTATTTTTCCTCTGTTTAATACATATCCAATAGCAATCGGTTTCACTTCATCATTGCTCTTATAGATTTTAACGATCATATATTTCTCCTAGTATGGAAGAAAAATACGTTTCCGTTTAAAATGATTCCATTACATAACATTACAGGAATGGTATTTGCCGAAATCTGACGACTACAATAAAAATTCCGTTGATTTAGATTAATTCTAGGAGATTTACCAGTGAGTCCTATATTGTACAGATAATCGCCGAAGAATACAAAGTATCCACTCCATAGCAATCATCATCTACAACGGAACACCATACGGCAATTCTTTGAAAAAACATTCCCTGATTATCGGGTTGATTCTCAAAAGATCGGTTTCCCGTCCATTTGTGAGTTTATTAACGTTGGCACATTTGATTTCAGTAAAAAGAGATCGAATGAAAGCTGAGCTTATCAAAGCAGCGTTTAGAAGCCTATTTTAAAAGGCTTTTGTCTTTTCAAGAAACCAGATCTCTATACTAATTCTGCCAGCGACTATCGCTGCATGTATATCGATTTTTCCCGGCAATGCGAACTTCAGAAGAATCCGTGTAAGTAACGCCTTCTAATTCCGGAATACAGGGCGCGCCGTAGCCGAATTCTCCTTCCGGTAGTTCACGCCAGAAAGATTTTTTGCAGATGTAAGCGATGTAATAAGCGTTGTAGCTAGAAATAATCTTTTTTTGCGTGGTATCAATTTTTTTCTGACCTTCCCTTTCCTCATTGCATATGACCCCGACACTCTTTTCAAAATTTGTCGCGAGGCGCCAGCCACTATCGCAAATGGTCAATAATTTCACAGGTGATGAATAAGTGACACTTTCTGAGTCAATGGTAAGAGTCGTGCCTGTCGGGTAGGTCGCGTTGACGAATTCTCCGGCGTTATCCGTTGTGCATAATGTCTGAACTGCGCTTTCGAAAACCGTTGCAACGCGCCAACCGAGCGTACTGCAGATATAACCATTCACCACTTTGCCTAGCGATGATTCCGAACATAGAGACTGCGTAAGCGATTCTTTTTCATTCGCAGCCCGCCATTTATAGTTATCGCACACATAAATTCTGATATTACTCAAGTCGCTACTGTCAACAGTGAAAAGTCCGTTGGTTTTGTCATTGCAATAAGTATTGCTCAAGTATTCTCCAGTCGTGAGACCTCGCCATACGTTGCCATCACATACCCAGCGGTTTACTTCAAACGATATTGCGGTGTCGGGAACCGCCGCACTAGAAGAACTGTAATCCAAAAAATAAGTTTTGCTGGATGAAGAACTGTAAACAGTATCCGCGGTGAACGATCCTTCGATGGATGCGTTGCAGGCCTTGCCACTTATGATTTCCGGGGTCGAGGCCTTGCGCCATTCCTGGGATTCACAAGTGAAATAAAATCCATAAAAATAGTCGGCCTTATTCGTTTCCTGTACTACGCTATTTTCATTTTCATCAGTACATTCGCTGAGGTTTGGAACGGCAATCCAAGTGCCACCGCTGCAAGTATATTTGCCGTTGTCCACAGCAACGTAAAAGGAGGAACCTTCATTTTCCGCCGAGCATAGACCCAAGTCCTCAGAGGATGCGACGGTCGGCGCATTGCTCCCTGAACCATTGTCAGAACAGGCAAAAATAGAAAATAGAGACAAAGGAACAAGTAAAAACGAGACGATGAATGACGATAAATTTTTAAAGGGGATCCTAAAGTTGTACATAAATTTCCTCAATGACTTATTTCTTAATGTGCCAGACGGTTCCGTTAAATGGGCATGTATAAGTGACCCCGTCATGTTCCGCATAATATGTCGTTCCGTTCCCTGGATCAGGTTGGTAACATGCTTGGCCGAGTAAGGTGGTAATAGAATCGGCTTTTATCCAGCCTCCCTGATAAGGGCCACAATAAACATAAGCCGTTCCAGTGTCGCCTAAAACATGATTTACATCTTTGATTAAAATTCCGTAATAGTTTTTATTGCAAGAGACGCCCGCTATCTTTGTCGCCGTATTCGCTTCTTTCCAGGTGTCGTGTATGCAAAAGTAACCGGAAGCAAAATAAATGCTGTCGGTGTTTACGTAACAACGGCCGCCGTACGCGATATCATTTTCCGTCGCACTCTGCCAATTGCCAGCAATACAGACGTAGGTGTTGTTATAAAGCTGTCCATCATTTTCAATGGTGCATGCTTTCCCCATGCTGATTTCTGGAGCGGTCGCAGTGGTCCACGAACCCAATTTGCATACCTTTGAATTATAAACTGTTCCACCCATATAGCTCGTACAGGGAAGGTCTCCGTTAAATTCATATTCCGTCGCAAGCTGCCACCTCAGAGAATCGCAGACATATTTAGTTCCATAGTCTTTCCGGTGAGGGTTCTTTTCCGTGGCGACCGTACTCTGCAAGCCGAAATAGCAACTGCCGACAGATGCACTTGTATCCTGGATCCAACCGGTATTTGTGCAATTATAATAATTATAAATTTCGTCCCGTTTGCTGTAAGTACAGGTCCTGTTTAGCAATTTTTCCGAAGCATTCTCGCTGCGCCAATGAGTGCTATCGCAAACAACGGTGTCGCCATACCCGGTGGCATTCGGATTTTTCTGTACCGCAGTGGTGCCGTCATTCTCCAAAGTGCAGGCCCCATAGCTTGGAAAATTCATCAAATACCACCCGTTTGTATAACATTTATACCAGTTGATGGTATCACCGACATTTGTCGCGTTGCAAACGGCACCTGTTTTTATTTCGCCCATGTTGGTGGTGCGCCAGGTGTTGCGTTCGCAGACATAAACAATTCCGTTCGCGGAAGAATCCTTAATGATATATTCACCTTCCAGTTTTGCTGTGCACAAAGCCCTCGTGGCCGTTTCCGTCTTTGTCGCTTCCCGCCAACCGGAAGAATCACAGAGGTAAAAGATGGAATCCTTGCCGCTGTATGTCATGGTACCGAAAACGATTGTGCCGTAGTTCTCTACCGTACATAAGCCACCACCAGCTCTTTCATAAATAGAAGCACTTCGCCAGTTGCTGGAATCACAGATAAATGAATATTTACCAGCCGCTTTGTACACCCCCTGATCCGCGACAGTGCAAAGTTTGCCCGTTATTTTTTCCCCCGTACTCGCCCCTCGCCATTGGCCCTCATCGCAGACGTACTCATCTATATTGTTGTCGGCTTTTACAAACCGCCCCTGTTCTTCGTCCGTGCAAAGGCTCCTAGAAATAATCTCGCCGGGGTTCGCCTCACGCCACTGTAAACTATCACAGACATAAGTCGCCGTTTTAACCGAGACGAACTCTCCTTGTGCGGACTCTACACATAAGGTGCCCGCCTTTATTTCGGCATCAGTCGCGCTGCGCCAGATCAAGGAATCGCAAACGTAAATATCATTTTGCCTCCCTGCCGTATCATAAACAAACGAGCCCTGTATTTTATCAGTGCAGGATTCCATAGCGACGGCTTCTCCGCTGCTTGCGACATGCCATGCTCCACTTTCGCAGATGTAAGCGACCTTGGAACCATCGGTTGTATCATAAGAAATGAAAATTGATTTTTCCCTGGATTTGTCGCAGATTTTGTGCGTGAGTGTTTCTGCGGTGGTGGCATCGCGCCATTCATATCCGGTTTCAGAGGAATCCTCCGGGACAGAACACATATAGAAATTACGGCCTGCAGAGTCAATGGCATACAAACCATATTTTGTGCTGTCGCAAACAGTGCCGCCGGCAATTTCCGGCGAGGTTGCCACGCGCCAAGCCAGGCTATCCGAGTACCCTCTGAGGGTATCGCACGCATAAACATCGTTGTAATTGTATAAAGCTTTGTTCCGTTCGCGAGCGACCGTATGGAACGTTTGTGCGTTGCATACCGGGCGGGAAGACACCGGATCCCAAAAATAATTCATGCAAAGAAAATAGCCGTCGGCATCCTGAACGTACATTTTCTTTCCTTCAAGATTCGCATTGCAATCGGGCAGATCTTCTTCAGTTTTCACGCCTACGTCTGCACCGTTTATGTTGCTCCCCGAGTCACCAGAATCCCCACCACAGGCAAAAAATGTCGCAGCAACGACCGAAAGAAACACAATACGCCAACCATGGAAAAAAAGATCAAAACTATGCAACAAAGAATCCCCC
>MNYL01000096.1 GCA_001873075.1 Fibrobacteres bacterium CG2_30_45_31
ACAGCGAGACGGAAGGTCGCTACATGAGTATGCATCACCCGTTCACGAGTCCGATGCCGGAACATTTGGAAATGATGCTCAGTGGCAATCTCAAGGACTGTAATGCTCAGGCCTACGATATGGTTTTGAATGGTGTGGAAATCGGCGGTGGATCTATTCGTATTCACAACCCAAAGGTACAGGAAAAAGTGTTCGGCTTGCTTGGTCTTACGGAAGCACAGGTGAAAGAAAAATTCGGATTCTTCGTCGATGCCTTCAAATTTGGTGCTCCTCCCCACGGAGGTCTCGCGTTCGGTTTGGATCGCGTGGTGGCCACTCTCGAAGGAGAAGACTCCATCCGTGATTTTATTGCCTTCCCTAAGAATACAAGTGCTTCTAGCCCGATGGATCAGTCCCCGAGCGAAGTCGATTTAGGACAACTTAACGATCTTCATATTTCGTTGAATTTGGCAAAGAAGTAAGCTTTAATTTTTGTACAAATTAAAAGACCTCGGCCTAGACCGGGGTCTTTTTTTGGGGATATCAAAATGTGTTATTGCTTTTTTCTGTGCGGAAGTACATCCAAAACGAATTCCAGAGCAAAGCGCTGATGAGATGAATTCCATTCATTTCCGTAGCGGAATTCGAGGGAAAAGGCAACCTTTTCCAATAGATAAGAGGTTACATACGCGCCGAGTCCCCATTCGGTATAACCTTCAGCGACAGGATAAGAACAACTTATACCAGCGCCGAAGCAATAATCGCTATAATCACGTTCATAGGCGTTACGCGATATGTGTTCGGCAATGCCCACGCGCCAGTCTGAAGAAATTGGCCATTGTTGGATAAATCGGATCCCCCCTTGGAACACATAGGTCGGAACGTTATAACCTCTACTCTTCAAATCACTCCTTACGGTAGAGTCATTTTTCACAAGCAGTGGAAACCAGACGAACGCGCCACCATAGGGAAAGGCCCCTCCGACATGAAATACAGGAGCGCCTCCCTGTAATGAAGAACCGATACGGACATAAGAAATAGGAAACCAAACGCCCGCGGAGATCATATGACTCCATTCATCTTTTTTTAATTTCGGGTAGTCACCACCTCCGTCCAGGCTAATACGGTTTGAATTTTGGAGATCTCCGAAATGATACGAATAATTGGCAAAAATGTTCGTTCCCTGACCCCGATCACTGTCTGCCATAAATGCGGCCACTGAGGGCGGGCGCGATGCCGTGGCACCGCATCCCATTAAAATCCAAAGCGGGATTACGAAAAAGAATAGAAGAAGCCCAGTTCGTTTCTGAAAAGGATTTCCCATGGGCTCGATTAAACCTTTAACTCCCCCGCATCCACCTGTTTCCAATCATCATATTTGGCGAGTACTGGTTTTACTTCTTCGGTGACAAACTTCACGACTTGTCCTGGAGCGCGGCCGATGAATTTTTTAAGGTCCAGGATGTTTTTGAGATCAGCCTCGGTGATGTCAAATTTTGGATTTTTGAGAATGCGCTCTAAAAGGTCGTTATCCTTGCCTTCATTTTTGACAACACTGCCCGCTTCCATACTCATTTTGCGGATTTCTTCATGGAGTTCCTGACGATCGCCACCTTTCTTGACCCCTTCCATGATAATGTTTTCTGTGGCCATGAACGGAAGCTCCGCCATGATGCGCTTTTCGATCACCTTGGGATAAACGACCATCCCGCTCGAAATATTTTCGGCGATGATAAGCATGGCATCGATGGCGAGGAAGGCTTCCGGGATGGCGAGGCGCTTATTCGCGCTGTCATCGAGAGTGCGTTCAAACCATTGAGTGGCCTGGGTAAATGCGGTGCTGTTGGTGAGAGACATGACAAAACGCCCGAGAGAACAGATTCGTTCGCTGCGCATCGGGTTGCGTTTGTAGGCCATGGCACTGGAACCAATCTGAGTGGATTCAAAAGGCTCTTCCACTTCTTTGTTCCCCTGCATGAGACGCAAATCGGTGGCAAACTTGTGCAGACTTTGAGCAATGGAAGAAAGCGTTTGGCTTACGCGGTTGTCCCACTTGCGAGTGTAGGTTTGACCAGTGATGGTGAGACAACGTTTGAATCCTGCGCGTTCGGTGACCATGTGGTCGAGCTTAATGATTTTAGACTCGTCGCCTTCAAAGAGATCCATGAAAGAGGCTTGAGTTCCCGTAGTGCCTTTCACTCCGCGGAAAGGAAGTACATCAATCAAAAAGTCAAGTTCTTCCACATCGATGAGAAGATCTTGAATCCAAAGGCAGGCGCGTTTGCCCACAGTGGTAAGCTGAGCGGCTTGGAAGTGTGTGGCACCGAGTTGAGGCATGTCTTTGTATTGGAGCGCAAATTCAGAGAGTTTGTCAATGACCCTCATTAAACGACGGCGCACATAAATTAATCCCTGCTGCATCTGGATGAGGTCGGTGTTGTCGCCCACAAAAGCGCTGGTAGCGCCGAGATGAATAATGCCTTTAGCTTTGGGACATTGCACTCCGTAAGCGTAAACGTGGCTCATGACATCGTGACGGCGGCGTTTTTCTTCGGCTTCGGCAACGTCAAAGTTGATATCTTTTTCGTGAGCCTTGAGTTCATCCACTTGCTCTTGCGTGATAGGGAGCCCGAGTTCACGCTCGCTATCGGCGAGGATGATCCACAGCTTTCGCCAAGTTTGAAATTTAAACTGAGGGCTAAAGAGGAAGCTCATTTCCTTAGAGGCATAACGCTGGATGAGTGGGCTTTCGAATTGGTCACGCATAAAAATTCCTTTTTAAATCTATCGCTGCGAATGAGTATAAAATGAAAAATGAGGCTATTCGTCACCACTAGGCACTGGCGCCTCTGATGCAGGACTCACATCAATGGTTCCAGTGGTGTCATCGTTGCTGATGGAATCGGGGGCTGGTGGTGGTGGCGGAGGACTGTTCAAATCCTTCAGAGAATCCACCAGACTGCTGTCCCTGTGGAAAAACATGTTTTGATAGATGACCGCGCGGCGACTCGCCATAAACTGGCTGGTACGCATGCGAGGGTTGTGCTTCCCGGGACTCGCGAGAACTGCGGCCATGTTGATCGCCTGATCCATAGACAGTTTGGAACAGCTTTTATGATAATATTCCTTACAGGCCATTTGGCATCCGAAAATGTCTGGACCCCACTGCGCGTAGTTCAAATAAAGTTCCAAAATGCGATCTTTGCCGAGCTCCTTTTCCATGAGGAGTGCGTAGGCAAGCTCCTTGAATTTACGCTCCCAAGAGCGTTCATTGCTCAAAAACATATTCTTGGCGAGTTGTTGCGTGATCGTGCTGCCACCAAATTTGGTTTTGCCGCGAGCTTGGTTGGCATCAAGAGCTTCTGCAATGGCGCGCACATCAAAACCGGGGTGAAAATAAAAGCCCGCATCTTCGCTCGCAAGGACAGCCTTTTTGAGATAAGGACTGATACTATCGAGAGGAACAAATTCCTGCTTGATCACCAGATTAGGGCTGGAGTCCTGTAATGCCTCCATGTAATGGCTCTTTTCTGGCTGGGAATATTTGAGTTCCTCAACATCCGTGTAAATGTCGTACCCGTAACTGACCACCTTGAAAATCCCGTAGGTGGCAACGAGAGTAAAGGCAATGGAGTAAAGAATAAGTCCTAACAGAACGATGCGAAATGCTTTTTCCACAATGCAGTATGTCCATTTGAAAATTTTTGAGACAATTGTCCATATACGGAAGAGAAATTCTCGCTTCTCTGCGGGAATCCGATCCAGATAATTTTGGATCTGTGTTCTGATTTCTTTGATTTTCACGCGCAGAATATAGAAAAGAAGCGTCTTTCTCTAAACTATTTTTTACCGCCAAACCAGTCGTTGATATCCTGACCCTCGCTCATTCGGAAACTTTTCACGGTGACACCTTCTCCCAAGGGTACACATTCGATGCCTGCGCCTGAAAAAAGGTCGGCAATTATTTGGGTTCCTATACGGCCCGCTTCGTCTTGATCCAGGCAAAGTACCACTTTTTTATTTTTGAAAAGCCCAATCCATTCTTTTTTGAACGCTTTGACCCCAGGAATCCCTACAGCATTAAATCCGCGATCAATAAGGGTGAGGGTATCAACGACGCCCTCACAGAGGTAGACCCAGCCCGGTTTGGTATCCAGAACCACTTTGTTGTACGGGAAGGGCACGGTGCCCTTCAGGTTGAGCTCTTTGGGTTGAATCGTGTTATCAATCGCGCGGGCCTGGAAGTATCGAGGATTGATGGCTTCATCGA
>MNYL01000135.1 GCA_001873075.1 Fibrobacteres bacterium CG2_30_45_31
TCAAAAGAATATAGATGGAGACATCGCTGGTCACGTTAAGGGTGGCGCGCCAATAGCCGAAGTTTTCGCCTAATAGGTCAGTACCAAATCCAAAGAAGTAAGCCGGGTCTTCCGCCGCTTTTTTCTTGGCGTTTTTAACTTTTTTGGGAGCTGGAGCGACGACTTCTTCTTCGTCCGCATCCTCTGTATCTTCTTCTACTTCTTCTTCTGTGTCCTCTACTGCGGTCGCATCTTCATCTTCCGCAACTTCTTCCTCTGCTGGGGCAGGTACCTTTGCCGTGTGTTTGGGAGCTGCCCAACCAAAACCCACAAATGCCAAAGCGACAAAAACTGCAATAAACTTCTGTTTCATGAAAACTCCTTAAGGGGAAATGAATGAGCGAAATATACCCAATTTGACAAAAAAGAGAACGTTACAATAAAAGTATAGGCTTCCTTTTGCATGTTAGGTGAGCAAAATCAAGGAAACTAGCAATGTAAAGAATTGTAAAAGAGGTAACTTTGTGAGGCTACCGTCGGGGAATACCTAGTTGGAGGGCGTTGATTCTCTTTGTTCAAGAAAAACTTTAAAATGTTGATCCGTTGCATCACCGATAAAAAAATAATTTCCAGAAAAGAATTCTAGTTCAATACGACAAAAGGAACCCATTTTCGGTAAAATGTTGTCCGAAACGCTTTGGGGCAAAGTAGCGGCTCATGATCTCCCAGCACAATGAAACGCACCTCGGGATGCTTTTTTGCAAGATCAACAATTAAACTCTGCGTTTGTTGCAAAGAACGATAATAGGTAGCGGAATCCTTCATCGGGAAATGGGTCGCAAGAGTCGTCCAAGCGATCATTTTGCGGGTTAGGGAGGTGGAATCCAGAGGCCCTTCGCTTAACAGGGAATCAATTTTTGTTGCGATATCTTTATCGCAAATACCCGGTTGCGCATAAGGACAAGAATCCCCTTTCAAATTTCCCCCAAAAAATACTTTTTGAAACTCCATAGCGTGAATGTAACGGAAACGTTCCTGTAGCGAATCAGAACCACCAAAAAGATAGATGGATTCAAACCCATGAACACGGAGTGCGTTTATCGCATTTCCAAAACTGGTGCGCTCTGCAAAACGGGTCCTAGAGCTGTCATTTTTTTGAAGCCCGGAATAAACGTGAGGTAGTGTATTAAAAACGGCAAACTCACTTTGCATACGCTGAACATTGATAGGAACGCCCCAGGATTCCAAAAGAATAATCACATTGGTGCGGGTGGCATCCAAATGCTTCAGTGATACCGCCTGACTTTTATTGTCAGGAAAAGCCGTTAGGGTTGCTTCAGATAATTTGTTTCGTGTATCGTTGAACTGATTTTTGGAATAAGAGTTTAATTGTTCGAGGGCGGGAAATTCCAAGATAGGAACGGTGGAATTGATGGCGTACATGACATTATGCACAATGACAAGTCCGAGAATAAAAAGAATGGCTGGGGTAGCCCCAACGGGTTTGGCGCGGGACACGACAAATGTACAGCTACCGATTTGCAAAAGAAATGCAAGGATGAGTACGAAGATTCCTTTCCATGATTCTCTGAAAGACTCCACCCAATAGGCGAAATCAAAAGATTCTTGATACAAGTTTTCCCAATCCCATCCGAGAGATAGAATTCCCCCCAAAAAACAAAAACTTAGGAGTGCCAAACGAAGTTTTCCCTGACGATAGCGGAAAGCCACAAACAGAATGGACAAAACGAGAATATCGAAACTCATAAAGCCGCGGTAGGCGATGCCGCTCCAATATTGGATCGCAAGATAGGGGAGGACGGTTGCCGCAATGCTTGCAACGATGTAGAGCCCAAAATTTTTAAGGATACCCATAGGCTATAAAATAGCTATAATGAGAGGGTATGGGACAGAAACTATCGCCACTCTTAAAATCAAACGCTGTGCTTGCGATCGCGTTAAATTTGGCATTTTTGGCACTCGCACTTTGTTTTTGTGAAACCAAGTTTGAAGAATCCGATGATTTTTATTTGGCATCCATGCTTTCCGGGGCTTATGGTAATGCACCCAATGCGAAAATCCATTTTGTTAATTTTATTTTCGGCTTTTTAATAAAACCACTCTACTTGATTTTTCCCACGGTGAGTTGGTTTTTGGTGATTCAAATAGGGCTCTTTTTTTGTGCCTTGACGGGAGTCACTTATGTCCTATTGCAAAGGTTAGGACGATCTTTTGGTTTTGCGGTGAGTTTGTTTTTTGTCGCCTTTTTTAGCGATGACTTATACATCGTTTATCAGTGGACTAAAAGTGCCGTTTTTTTAACGCTCTCGGGTTTCTTTATTTTACTGTGGGCATCTAAAGAAAAACGACACTGGGCATTTTTGGTCAGTGGAGGATTGTTGATGCTCTGCGGATCCTGGATTCGCTTTGAAGCCTTTCAACAAGCGTTTCCATTCATGGCTCTTATTTATTTTTCCGATTTTTGGGTTTACAAAAAATACACAGGGATTCGAGACTTACTGAAAGGCGAACGTCGCTTATGGATAACGGCGGTCATTATTGCCCTTGCCATACTGGGATGCGGAAAAATTCACCAACAGGCAATGTCAGAAGAGGGATACCCCTACTATTCTCAGTACAACGGGACTCGCGCGGCAATCATGGATTATTCTCGGAGTAACGCCACTGATTTTTTCGATGATATAGAAGAGGCTGGCTTTAGTAAAGAAGACTATAATCTATTTAAAAATTGGATTTTTTATGATCCTGATGTTTATTCACTTCAAAAAATCCAGATATTACAACGTGCGGCTCAAGTAAATACATACTCCAAAACGCAAAGATTAAAATTTATTCTCGCCAGTAATCGCCCGGCTATGGTGAGTGGATACCCTATTTTTTGGGCTTTTATTATCTTATTATTGGGGGTCGCAGTCACCCATCGGCGGGCTCTTTGGCCTACGCTTATGGCGTTTCTATTAGCGATAAGCCTCTACGTATATCTCATGTTTTTAGGACGCCTTTTATATCGACTGGAATTTGGAATCTGGCTTGGAAGTGCGTGCGTGGCACTTTGGTATCTAAAACCCATTATGCGATTTCGTTGGCACAAAACATATACAATACTCTTAATATTTGTACTCGCGGCCTTCAAATTCTCGATTTATATACCAGCAGATTTTTTCGCGCAAAGGACTACGGAATGTACAGAACAAGATAAGTCAGAAATAAATTCTGAAATCTTTTTTTCCCATGAATACAACCTCGCGCGTTATGAAAGTCGTCCACACAAATATGGTTGTTACAGCGAACTCAAAAAAGAACTCGAGAGTCATCCCGAAAATTTATACATGCTTTCTCTCTTGGACATGATACGCCCTCAGTACTGCTGGTTTAGCCCTTATCAGGCGGTTCCTGTGGGATATTTCAAAAATCTGATATTTTTGGGCCATTGGACCGTTTATTGGCCGGATGTTACAGAAAGTCTTGCTGAACGCGGCATCAAGAATCCCCTGAAAGAACTTATTAAAGATAACGTCTATGTCGTGGGACAAACTGCGGTTGAAGATGGTAAATTAAAAGATTTTTTGATGCGCCACTATTACGATAGCGTAAGTGTGGACTTGGTGAAAATTGTGGATGGGGTGAGGATTTACAAGTTTAGAGCGGAGTAATCAAAAAAGGTTCCCTCTCCAAGAGGAAACCTTTTTGTATAAAATAATATTTCTGTTTTTTAGCGATCCATGCTAGACGAAAGCGTCCACGTCCATGGTCCCAAACGGAGCACATAACTGCCCGCTTTAAGATTCACCGCGTAGACTCCATCACGATTTACTTGAAGGCTCTGCACATGCTCACCCCTGAGAGTGAATATTTCGAGGTTGCCTCGCAATCCCGTTAATGATAAACCACCCTGCACTGGGCGCACGGACATGTTGGGCAAACCAAGAGTCAAAATAGACGTCGTACCTTCAAGAATTATCAGAGTCCCGTTCACAAAATCAAGGTCATAGTTTGTCGATGAAGCACTCGGAGTGATCGTGTAATTACCAGCGGTTGTGCCAGGATCACGCGTCGCTGTGAGATCCGTGAGGTCAGAAGCCTCATCTCCGTTCACAAAACCCACAAAAGTAAATTGGAAGATTGGATCTGAGTCACCTTCAGAAATAGTGTCATTCTGAACGC
Organism: Fibrobacteres bacterium CG2_30_45_31; assembly: GCA_001873075.1. Taxonomy (GTDB): domain Bacteria; phylum Fibrobacterota; class Fibrobacteria; order Fibrobacterales; family Fibrobacteraceae; genus UBA1313. The sequence continues at coordinate 4,165 of MNYL01000135.1, forward strand.
TAATCGTGAGCGGCGCTTTCACTACCGTCAAATCATGAGACACCGTTGTCGCAGTTTCATAAGCACTATTGCCAGCTTG
>MNYL01000171.1 GCA_001873075.1 Fibrobacteres bacterium CG2_30_45_31
GCGTAATTTATAGCAGTGCTGAACCATGTCCTATGTGCTATTCCGCAATTTGCTGGGCAAAATTAAAAGTTTTGTTCTTCGCTGCTACACGTTTTGATGCTGCGGTTCCAGGCGTTCACTTTTCTGATGAAGAGATATACAATGAATTAGGATTGCCTTATGCGAAAAGGCATCTGAAAATTTTTCAATGCACTACAGGAAATTCTCTAGATGCTTTTAATTTATGGAAACGGTCCAATAAAGTAAGTTACTAGAGCCCACCTCTAAGAAACTAATGACCAATAATAGGGCCTTCAAAGCATCCACATTTAACTAAAAACCAGGAAATCATAAAAGGAGAGCGATATGAAAATTATAATGAAAAAAATCAGTCTGTATTTTGTGCTTTTTTTATTAAGCACACTTTCATCTTGTAGCAATTCGGATTCAACCGGCCCCGCAGATTCGGAAATAAATCCGTTTAGCAATGGCGGGAATGAAAGGAATATGCTTGTAGTTATCAGCGACATTCATCTTGGTGCTGATACTTCTTATGCGGAGTGCAACAAGAATCGTGATGCTCTGGAAAAAATACTGAAGCAGATAAGAGAAGCCCCGAACGTTAAAGAACTGGTGATTGCAGGAGATTTACTGGATGAATGGTTTGTGCCAGCCACAATAGATACTTATCAAGGAAAGGATCAGGCTGATTTCGTACAACGCATCGCGACAACCAATAAAGGGGTGATTGATGCCATTAATAATATTATCCAGGACAGTAACGTTTTTGTTACTTATGTGCCCGGAAACCATGACTTGACCATTACGGCGGCAAATGTGGAGTTGATCCTTCCTGGAATAAATCAAGCGCGAGACTCAGGACTCGGCCTAGGTACTTATTCCCCGGCGGATTATCCTAAAATTGCGATTGAGCATGGTCACCGTTATAATTTCTTCTGCGCACCGGATCCTATTTCAAACCAAGTTGCAGCACCGGGCACCATACTGCCTCCGGGATACTTTTTCACAAGAATAGCGGCACTCCATGTAATGCAAGACGATCCGATTCCTGGGGATACTTTGGATATCGTTACTAAAAATACTTCCGGTAATGAAAGTCAAGATTTGTTGTTTGCTTATCGAAAACTTTGGGAATGGGCAATAAATTATTTGCCTATCGAAAATAAATTTGACGAAAATATGATTGTTACCAATATTGATGGATTCACAGGGAACTATTCTGTCAATGATTTACTCCCACATCAAACGACTACAGGGGGGCTTATCAATGTCGATCTTTATAATGGAATTCAGGACACATGGGATCAGAGGCAAGCCCTCAATCATGTGGCGATTAATATTCCAGTACTTCAAGCAATTGCAAATTCTGCGAAGTCAAGCGAATCGGATCTACAGGCGACGACTCAATATTTTTTAAATCTAAAGTCAGACAAAAGAATTGTCATTTTTGGGCATACTCACGATGCAAAAATTATTGCTTCTGAAGACCATGAAGGTCAGAAAGCAATTTATGCAAATAGTGGAACATGGATTGATAGTAACAATGTAGCAGCCACAACCATGAATTTTGTGGTAGTGACAGCACAAGATGCGGATACGTCTTCTCAAACGTATGTAAGACTTTATAATTTTGAAAATGAAGTAGTAACGGAAATGGCTGAAGATTCGTTACGTTATTAATGGTAAATATTTATGAGCTGACGACTTCAACTTGACACGACATACATTGGCAAGTTGATTCTATTAGAAACGGTGGAAAATATTTGGAAAAAACAGTCCGCTGTTAAAGTCTTTCAAAAACCGCAAGAATGATGAAGACTTCTTCCTCCATATATGATATAATTGGGGGTCGAAGGAAAAGACTATGGAAAACATTGAAATCATTGTTGCGACGATCTATTACATTGAAACAAACCTGGATGAACCGCTTACTCTTGAAACTGTAGCGGATGTACTCGGCTATTCTCAGTATCATCTTCATCGGATGTTCACGAAAACGGTGGGGCTTACGATGCATGAGTATATTCAGCGTAGGCGACTGACTGAAGCTGCAAAATTACTTGTATTTTCAAAAAATCCGATTAGCGAAATAGCACTACAGGCGGGGTATGAAAGTCAACAAGCCTTTTCATCGATATTTAAATCGATGTATAAACTTCCACCCCAAAGGTTTCGCAAAAATGAGGACTTCTATCCGCTTCAAATGCGTTTTGAATTCGATGAGGCAACCCTCAAAATAAAATTAAAAGAATATCATGCAGAGCAAACGATTTTTTTTGCCTCTGAGAAAGATATTCCAGAGTGGATACGTTTGGTTCGACTCGTTATTGATGGTTTCCCTTGTTTAAATGAAGAGGAACATATTGATACTCTGAAAAAGTATATCGCCCAAAAACAAGCACTTATGATGAAAGAAGGGGATGTCACTATCGGTATTATGATGATTTCATGCAAGTCGGGAAGTATCGATTTTTTAGGGATTCATCCGCTTTATCGAAATCGAGGGGTTGCCAATGCACTTCTCAAGAAGGCAATGAAAGAACTGATTGATCATAATGAGATCAGTATTACAACGTATCGTGAAGGAGATAAGGCGGATACCGGACACCGGGAGGCGCTTAAAGATCTTGGGTTTGCGGAAGCGGAGTTACTGGTAGAGTTTGGCTATCCGACTCAGAAAATGACGATAAATTCAATCAAGGATACGAATAATGATGAATGAACCCTCTCTTGATATGCCTGTTTCTGAAAATGGGTTGGCAAAAGATTTTGGAGTGCGTTCGCTTTTACGCTTCGCATTCCCGACAATTTTTATGATGGTATTTTCCGGTTTGTATACGATTGTGGATACGATTTTCGTTGCGCGGGGGGTCAACACCGATGCACTTTCTGCAATTAATATTGTGACACCAGTGATCAATCTCATTGTCGGATTAGCGACGATGCTTGCCACGGGCGGCAGTGCGATTATTGCACGAAAGATGGGTGATGGAAGAGATAAAGAAGCGCGCAAAAATTTTACTCTGATTATTATTACAGGGTTAGTGGTGGGCGTGCTTCTTGCCGTGAGCGGTTTGTATTTTCTAAATCCGCTCCTTCGTGCACTTGGAGCGAGCGACTTACTTTTCCCTTATACTCGTGATTATCTCGGTGTGCTTCTGATATTTGCGCCAGCAAATATGCTACAGACACTTTTTCTAGTTCTTTTTGTAGTGGCGGGGAGACCTGGGCTCGGCATGAAAATTGGTATTTCGGCGGGACTTGCGAATGCAGTTTTAGATTACCTTTTTATTATTGTGTTTTCGATGGGCATCAAAGGTGCCGCACTCGCCACAGGTATTGGATATTCCATAGTAATGATTGCAGGTTTTCTTTTTTTCTTTCGGAATAGGCGAGGATCACTCTTTTTTTGCAAACCAGGATTTGATATACAGGTGTTAGGCGAAAGTGCCTATAACGGATCTTCCGAAATGGTCGGACAACTTTCGACTGCGGTAACAACGTTTCTTTTCAATGCAGTAATGATGGCTTATGCGGGCGAGAATGGGGTCGCTGCGATTACAATCATGATTTATTCTCAGTTTCTTTTATCCACATTCTTTATCGGGTTTTCGATGGGCATTGCGCCAGTGATAAGCTTTAACTATGGAAGTCATAATCATAGGCAATTAAAAAAGGTAATCAAAATTTCAATGGCATTGACGCTCGTTGTTTCTGTTTTTATCGCTGCATTGGCTTTGTTGCTGGGTGATGTTTTCGTTGGAATATTTACTCCTGAGAGTTCTCCTGTGTATACTCTTGTACGCATCGGTTTTTATATTTTTCCGCTTGCATTTCTATTTTCTGGGATAAATATTTTAACATCAGCGATGTTTACAGCTCTTTCGAATGGAACTATTTCTGCAATACTTGCGGTTTCTCGAAATCTGTTGATTGCGCTCGGCATTCTTGCTTTTCCGAGGCTTTTGGGCGTGAATGGTGTATGGCTAGCGGTTCCTTTTGCTGAATTAGTAAGTCTCGCTATGGCGATTGTTTTTATTGTAAAAAATCGGAAGCGCTATCATTATGCTTAATTTTAAAATGGCTAATTCTATTGTCTAGCATAAAAAATAAATCCTGAATTTTATGCAGACGCATGGATCCGGCATTAAAAATGGATAAAAAAGTGTAAAAAATACTCATGCCTGATTTCACGGAATTATTTACTTTTGGAGCTTATTGAGATAGGGGCTCGGGCCCATAGAACGTAATGGTATATGTACGAGAATTTAAGCTCTAGTGATGCTGAAAAACTGAGAATACTCACAGAAATAAGGCAACGAAACAACGATGTCGCTTGGATGTTATGCGATTATCTCAACAATAATCCACGCATGATTACAAAAGAATTAATGGCGATGGCCAACAGTAGCGCTTCTTTGCCCGAAGAAACTGTATATCTTGCTTTGTTGACTGTTTTTTGCGGCCTTGATACCGACAATAATGAACGCGATAAGCAACTAGCAAATGATTATTTTTGTAAGGCGGTTCACAAGCTGAATCCAAACTCATACACTGAAAATCCTTATTATCAAAACATCAAAATTCCAGAAATTCAGTTTGGCAGTTGGAAATTGACGGATCAAAAGTATGAGCCTTACGAGGCTTTTATTTACCAGGATCTTATTACAGATTCTGATTTTAAAGAGTATCCGCGTATTGGTTTTTTTGATGAAGAATTTCATTTCCCCTCAGTGATGGAAAATGAACACGAATGGATGTCTATCAAGCCGAGTGAACTAGAAACTTCACAAGCGGCCATTGACACTATAGAAGGCAAAGTGGTTACTTTCGGGATCGGACTTGGATATTTTACTTACATGGCAACTCTCAAAGAAAGCGTACAAAGTATAACGGTTGTGGAACACGATAAGGCTGTGATTGAGCTTTTTAAACGCTATATACTTCCGCAATTCCAACATAGAGAAAAAGTGAATATTGTTTTTGCAGATGCTTTTAAATATGCGAAAAAAGAAATGCCAATGGAAAATTTCGATTACGCTTTTGTCGATACATGGCATGATGTATCAGACGGTTTGAATATGTATCTCAAAATGAAAAAAATAGAACGACTCAGTTCCAGAACGAAATTTATCTATTGGGTAGAACGTTCATTACTTTCGGGTTTACGTTGGCAAATTTTTGATGGGATCATTGAAAATGTACATTCCTATGATGATGCGGTAAGATGCCTCAGTTATCCATCTCTGCAAAAATTCGCGGCAACGAAGCTTTCGGCTAGTATTCAATTTTAGCACCCTTTAGGTGCGTTCAAATATTCGCACGTTACCCACCGGCGAATTGAATTGATCGCGTAAATATTCTCCGCTTTTTCAAGGTCGCTCGGGTAGAGAATACGCTCGCTGATTTCTCCTTTATAGAGTAACTCTTCGCGAAAAACACCAGGTAAAAGCCCACATGAAAACGGCGGTGTATAATTCACCCCTTCTATTCTCAAAACCAGGTTTGCTATGGATGTCTCTGTGAGTTCTCCACGGGTATTTACAAGAATCACATCGTGGGCGCCATGTGCCGTTGCCAGTGATTCTTTAATTGCGTTTTTGTTTGATGTTTTGTGATAGAGAAATGGGTTTCTGAAATCCACAGGCCTTTGAGACAGGCGCATTGTATAGGGGTTTGGAAATGGTGTCACGCTAGCGTGTTCAATCGCAATGTCAGCTTCGCTTTTTACCATGACGCGTATTTTATAACGTCCCGTGGTGAGTTCCTGGGCTAAAGTAAGAATTCGGTTTTGTACCGTGTTTTTAATTACCGTGGGGTTTGGGGCGATACCGAAAAAGGTACAAGATTTCATTAAGCGATTCAAGTGACGATCTAAAAGGAAAACCGCACCGTTTTCAAGCAAAAGACTTTCTAAAACGTAAAAATCGCTTTGAGTGCCCAATACTGCTGCTTTTGTCATACATTCGTTCCATTCTTCGCTTGGGTTCGAGGACCAGATAATGCCCCCGCCGGTGCCGTATTCCACTTGGTGTTTTTGAGTGTCAAAACATGCGGTTCTGATGGCGACATTAAATTTCGCATTGCCACCAGGTTTTACATGGCCAAAGGCTCCTGTGTAAATGCCGCGTGGGGATTTTTCCAACGCTGCAATAATTTCCATGCTTCGAATTTTGGGCGCCCCTGTAATGGAGGCGCAAGGGAATAATGCTTCTAGAATTTTGGGGAGCGATTCTCGCGTGGAGGCACATACGGTAGAGGTCATTTGAATAACGGTGGGGTATGTCTCTGTATCGAAAAGAGAGGGCACGGTAACGGAACCCATTTCAGCGATGCGCCCCATGTCGTTGCGGATCATGTCCACAATCATCAAATTTTCGGCTCGATTTTTGGGGTCATTTTTAAGAAATGCGGCGTATTCAGAGGCAAAGCCATCGCGATGCTTACAGGTGCCTTTCATGGGTTTGGAACGCAAGTAAGAACCGAATTTTTCAAAGAACAGCTCTGGAGAAAGGGATGCAATGGCGAAGTCCTTGGTTTCCACATAAAATAAGTAGTCGCCTGGATTCTCTTTTGCTTTGGCAATAAACCAGGATAAGGGATCTCCAAAATAGTGGGCCTGCAACCTTATAGAGTAATTGACCTGGTAGACGCCTCCATTTTTAAGGTGCGTTTTGATTTTCGCCAAATCATTGAGGTAGGTGATTTTTGAAGTATCGGGAATGAAGGGGCTGAGTTCTATTGTATTGGTTGGTAGGGAGGGTAAGTCTGAGAGAACTTCGGGTTCTTTGAAAAGAGCGAATAAAGCTAAAGGAAGTGCTTGGTGATTGGGTGTCTGTGTGACGAATAAAGTGTCGAAAGCGGGTGAGGCTTCATAACACAAGAAGCCTACGGCATGCAAATTATTTTGCTGGGTGGACGCTTCTACAGCCTGTAAAATAGAGAGAATGTCTTTTGTGCTGTATGCAGAAAACGTTTGTACTGGGTCCTCAAATTTGAACCAAACTTTATGAAGCGAATCGTAAACTAAAGCTTTCATGTGAATATCGTGGTAAAATAATCTAATTTTTGAGCGCACTTTTAAGAGTGCCTGTAATGTAGTAATGATTTCTGTGACCAGGGAAAGATGGTCATTGTCATTGCAACGTATTCCGTACACAGGCGTGTTGTGACAAAATTCTGAATTTGTTAATTCCTGCGGTTGATCGTGGGGACTGCTTGCTTAGTAATTGTCTTGAGCATCCTTTTTCAAAAGCAGGAGTAAGAGAATCAAAATGAGACAACAAATGATGGGATTACTATTCCTGGGGAGTGTTCTCCTTTTTTCTGGTTGCGCTGGGAATAGAGTGCAGCAACAACCCATGATGAGGGGCGCATCGTCCTCTTTGTCGGTGCTTTCTCCAAGTGAAAAAGTACTCTACCAGAAGCATTGGAACATCGCGAGAGGGATTGCGGAACAAGATCGAATGGCCTGGATGGCAACTTGCGTCAGGGAAATGTGAATTTTTATCTGGTCAATGAAAAAAATGAACATTGTTCGAAGCTCCAGCAATTCAACTGTTTTGAATGAAGTCGATCTGGCTCAGTATCTGATCTGGAATAAAGTATTTTTCAACCAGATCATTGTTACGCCAGCGTACGTTTTTATGCTCTACTATATCCCGGATGAAGATCGCACGGTGCCGCAAGTAGAATTTAAAGAGAACTAGGAGTAATCAACTTATGAGAAACTACTGATGAAAATAATCGCCCATATTCATACTGATTTTCCAACGAAATTTGGCATCCCACGGCAGAGTGGAATTGTAAACACTCTTAAGGGGATGGTTGTCTTTGAGCCCGAGTATCGAAAGCCCGAGGCGTTTCGTGGGTTAGAAACTTTTTCACATCTTTGGCTTCTTTGGCAGTTTTCCGAAGTGGTGCGCGATACATGGTCTCCCACGGTGCGGCCCCCCCGTCTTGGTG
>MNYL01000226.1 GCA_001873075.1 Fibrobacteres bacterium CG2_30_45_31
TGATGATGGCAGGTAAAATTGCCGTGGTCTGTGGTTATGGCGATGTGGGTAAGGGTTGCGCTCAATCTTTGCGCGGACAGGGTGCTCGCGTGATCATTACCGAAATCGACCCGATTTGTGCTCTCCAGGCGGTGATGGAAGGTTATGAAGTCAAGACGCTTGAAGATGTGGTAAGCGAAGCCGATATTTTTGTGACCACCACGGGCAATACTGGAATTATTTCTGCAGCTCAAATGGCGAAGATGAAACACCGCGCGATCGTTGGCAACATCGGTCATTTTGATAACGAAATTGATATGGCAGGGCTCAAAAAGATTCCGGGTATCAAACGCAACGAAATCAAGCCGCAGTACGATGAGTGGATTTTCCCCGATGGTCACAGTGTGCTTATTCTTGCGGAAGGCCGTTTGCTCAATCTCGGTTGTGCCACGGGTCACCCGAGTTTCGTCATGAGTGCAAGCTTCACCAATCAGACGATTGCTCAAATTGACTTGTGGTTCAATGCTCAGGATAAACCCACCATCTCTGGATCCAAATATGTAGCGGGTCAAGTTTATACTCTCCCGAAGATCCTTGATGAAAAGGTGGCTCGCTTACACTTGGAAAAACTGGGGGTACGTTTGACGATGCTCTCTAAGGAACAAGCGGATTATATTGGCGTGCCTGTGGAAGGCCCGTACAAGGCTGATCTCTACCGCTATTAGAATTCAATGCCTGAGATATTTCCCAAAGAGCCTCATTTGATATGAGGTTCTTTTTTTGTCAAGTAAGCCAAAAGGGCCCACCTATGAAAACCAAAAAAAGATGTTTATTTTACAATCTCGGCCACAGAATCTACGTAAGCTTTCATGCCTTCAATTTCTGCATCAGAGGGTTTAAAATTCGCCTTGAATCCTTCCCCTTGGACTTTGCATTTCATAAGCGAAAGACGATTGACAATCATAGGAACTGCTTCCCCAGTCCAGCCAAAAGAACCAAAAACACCGGCGGGTTTCCCTATGATGGCGTAGGCATCGAGAGAGGCAAGGAAGGCCCAGATAGGAGGGAGTGCATCGCGATTGATCGTCGGGGAACCAACGAGAAACAGATTTGCGCGGGATGCGGCTTCGGCAGCTTCGGTGTGACACGATTGGGTAAGATCAAAAAGTTGGACAGCAAAACCTTTGTTTTGAAGCGTTTCCTTGGCAACTGTCGCAAGATGCTTTGTGTACCCATAAGCGGAAACATAAGCGATCACGGCGGTCTTTTCTGTGGAAATAACAGGCGTACTCCATTCACGATATTTCGCCATGTTTTCTTTGATTTGAGTATTCAAAATAGGACCGTGGCTCGTCGCTACAAATTGCAATTTTAACGGTTCCAGTTTTTGAATCCCGGCAAGCACAAATTTTTTGAAAGGCGCAAAAATGCAATCGAAATAGGCCTTGAATGCTTTGGTGTATTCTTCAGGATAATGCATCTGGGAAAGCAGTGAACGGGTTTCACAATAATGCGCCCCCAAAAAATCGCAAGTGAAAACCACTTCATTTTCGGGGATATACGTGAACATAGAATCGGGCCAGTGCAAATTCGGTGCCACCATAAACTTCAACGTTTTTCCACCAAGATCAAGAGTCATCCCATCGGTAACCACGATATTCGGAAAATCGCGATTGCAAATCGCTTTTAAAAAGCGAATGGCGGCTGTTGTGCCCACGACCACGGCCTGGGGGGCCATTTCCAGAAGCTTAATCAGGCTACCGGAGTGATCAGGTTCCGTGTGATTCATAACGATATAATCAATGGCTGTCGGGTCGCAGACAGACTGTAGATTTTCCAAATATTCTTCCCATTTAGCACAATGTACGGTTTCGATGACCGCGATCTTTTGTGTGCCACGAACGCAATACGCATTATAGGTGGTGCTGAATTCGGTGTGCAAAATGATATCGAAAAGGCGGAGATTAGGATTCGCTACGCCGACAGAAAAAATATTTGAGGAAAATTCAAGTACAGACATAATCATCCTTCTTTTCTTATAACCACAAGATAAAACTTAAAAAATAATGCAGCTAACAAAAATCGAAGAACTTGCACAAAAGCAAATGTTAACCGTCATTACAAAAAAGAGCCGATGAAAATTAATTGTTTCGATCGCTCATAGAAAAGAAAAAGGCTGTAAGTGTATCCATATATTCGGAGCCGGGTAATTTCTTGGAAATAGCAATCGCAGAATCTAAATGGGACAATGCATTTTCTTTGGCTTTCTCAAAACAATTGTAACGTTTCATCAAATCCACAATTTCTTGCGGAACGTGGGGTTCCACAGCATGAGCAATCAGGTTTTCCATGGTCTTACGATCATCGGCGTTACACTGATTGAAAAAGAAAATCAGAGGCAAGGTCACGAGGCCGTTAGCGACATCCGTAAATTTGGCTTTATCTAAATCTTTTGCACCAAATCCGTAATCTAAAAGGTCGTCGATGATTTGAAATGCAATGCCGTAATGAATACCCATTTTTCCGCATTCTTCAACCAGTTCTTCGCTATGTCCGGCAAGGGTCGCTCCAATGCGAGCACAAGCATCAACAAGCGCCGCCGTTTTCCCCGAAATGACAGCCACGTAGCGGTCATAACTCAAATTCAGATTACCAGAACAATCCAATTCTGAAATTTCGCCCACAATCAACTGATCTGCTGCGGAAGAAAGAATAATGGGGATTGAGCGAGCGGGTTCATCGACTACGCAACGCATCGCCTGGGAAAGAATGTAGTCTCCAATGAGAACCGCAATCTTGTTCCCCCATTCCATGTGGGCGGTTTGTTCCCCGCGGCGGAGTTCTGTTTCATCAATAATGTCATCGTGAACTAAGCTTGCCAAATGCAAAAGTTCAATGCCCGCACATGCGTGAGCGACGCGTTCCATGTCGGGCTTGGATTCTCCAGAAGAGGCCAAAAGGCATAGCAACGTAGAACGAATTTTTTTGCCTTTACGGAGTACAAGCTTTCCCATACGTTCAGAAACGCCTGAAGGAGCCGTGTGAGCAATTTCTGCAATTACCTCATCGGCTCTATCCAAATACTCCTGAACTCGATTCCTTGCGACTTGCAGGACTTCTTGAAAATTTTGCTGGGCAGAAGCAGACATGACTCTTAGATATCAAGGGAGTTGATAACTTTATAAGCATTGGTTTCGATGAATCGGCGACGAGGCTCTACCACTTCACCCATAAGCATGCTGAAAATATTGTCAGCAAGGAGGAAGTCATCAATGCGGCACTGTCTCATGATTCGCGTTTCCGGATTCATGGTGGTTTCCGCAAGCTGTTCGGGATTCATTTCACCAAGGCCTTTATAGCGCTGGAGATAAATGTTCTTTTTATCTTCGAGAGCGGCAATGGCCGCGTCTTTGTCTTCGTCACTGAAGAAATAATCCTCTTGCTTCCCTACACGAAGCTTATAGAGAGGGGGCTGCGCGATATAAATGTGACCTGATTCAATAAGTTCCCTCATATAACGAAAGAAGAACGTCAAAAGCAAAGTCTGAATATGAGATCCATCGACATCAGCATCAGTCATGATAATTATTTTGTGGTAACGAAGCTTTTCAATTTTAAATTCCGAACCCACGCCACAACCAAGGGCGTTAATCAAATCTTGAATGGTTTCCGCTTCCAAAACGCGATCCAAACGCGCTTTTTCCACGTTCAAAATTTTACCGCGCAAAGGAAGAATCGCTTGAAACTCACGGGTACGGCCCTGCTTAGCAGAACCACCTGCAGAGTCACCTTCCACAATAAAGAGTTCGCACTCGATAGGATTACGGTTACTACAATCGGCGAGCTTGCCAGGCAGTCCACCGCTCTCAAGAATGTTTTTGCGGCGCGCCAAGTTGCGAGCCCGGTGAGCAGCTTCACGAGCGACAGCGGCGTTGTAAACTTTATCGATAATCAGTTTGACAATAGAAGGATTTTCATGGAAATATTCTTCCAATTTATTTCCGAAAGCCGTATTTACATAACCAGCCGCTTCGGAGTTGCCGAGTTTACGTTTGGTCTGTCCTTCGAATTGAGGCTGTGCAATCTTAATAGAAATGACAGCCGTAAGGCCTTCGCGAATATCGTCAGAAGAAATCTGAATATCCTTCTTATTCTTGGAGAGCAATTCCTGTGCGAACTTGGTGATCACTCGGGTGAGGCCTGTCTTAAAGCCTGTAACGTGCGTACCACCGTCATGGGTGTTAACGTTATTCACAAAGCTAAAGAA
>MNYL01000018.1:0-624 GCA_001873075.1 Fibrobacteres bacterium CG2_30_45_31
TTGGGTACCACGTCTAAAAATCCTCGTTGGGCGACCGCCTACAAGTTTAAAGCGGAGCGTGCTTACACGTCTGTGCTTTCCGTAGATTTTCAAGTGGGTCGCACAGGGGCGGTCACTCCTGTGGCGAATTTGAAACCGGTCTGGCTTTGTGGCACTACAGTAAAACGGGCCACTTTGCATAATTTTGACGAAGTGCAACGATTGGATTTGCGCGTTGGCGATACTGTCGGCGTGGAGAAAGGGGGTGAGATTATCCCCAAGATTGTCGAAGTGCAACTGGAAAAACGCCCTGAAGGGACTCAAGCGCTAGAAATTCCCATAAATTGCCCAGAATGTGGCATGCCATTGGTGCGGCCGGAAGGGGAAGTCGTACTTCGGTGCGAGAATCTTCATTGTAAAGCCATGGTCCAATCTCTATTTGAGCATTTTGTGAGCCGAGAGGCTATGAATATCGAAAATTTGGGGCCGAGTTTGATTGCTCAACTTCTCGATTCCGGCAAAGTGAAGCGCCTTTCTGATTTGTACCGGCTGACAGAACTGGACTTACTCTCTTTGGAACGGATGGCGCAAAAAAGCGCAAAAAACGTCATTGATGCGATTCAAAAGAGCAAAGAACGGAGTCTG
>MNYL01000018.1:638-5142 GCA_001873075.1 Fibrobacteres bacterium CG2_30_45_31
TCTGGAACATTTTCTACATGGTCTGGGAATTCGTTTTGTGGGCCGCACCAGTGCAAGAAATATCGCCCGCCATTTTCAGAATTTAGAGGCGATTCAGGCTGCCAGCCTGGAAGACCTCAAAGAAGTTTCAGATATTGGCGAACGCATTGCCATGAGTATTCACGAATTTTTCCAAAATCCGCGGGAATGCGACGAGGTAAACCAACTGGTTGAACTCGGGCTCCCCACCACGTTTAAGGGACTCGTCCGGAATTTATTCCAAGGGCAGACTGCGGTGATCACCGGTACCCTGCCGTCTCTGGGTAGGAATGAAGCTCGTAAACTTATTGAGGACAATGGCGGCAAAGTGGCTGGTTCCGTGAGTAAAAAAACGAGCTGGATTTTAGCAGGTACGGATGCCGGTAGTAAGCTCACCAAAGCTCAGGAATTAGGGGTAACGATTCATGATGAAGCCTGGTTATTGGAGATCATTGCAACGTTTGTGGAAGAATAGACACTCCGAGCAAATGCAGAAACGAAAAGTATCCGCAACCAATTTTATAGAAAAAGAGCTTTCAGAATCACTCATAAATTACATCAAATCAAAAAGAGATCGTTGTTGGTCGTTGAATAATTGATTGTAAACACAATAGAAATTGAGGCCGCAGAAGACTAAGGGAAGTAGAATTTAAAATATTAAATAAATTTCATAACTCATAATATTATATAATATTATGCAATTTACTTTAGAAACGGTTTAGAGAAATTCTAGTAAACACATTTCACATTCACTTTTGCCAAAAACGTTTCATATCCATCAATAAAAAGACGAATTGGCGCGTCTGGAAGGCAAAAGAAACCAACGGGCAGTTCTGCACGGTTGCATTAAACTTGGTTCTGAAAATTTGACAGAGAATGGTGGCGATAGGTGGAAACGCGACTACGGAGTAACGCATTTTTGTCAACCGTCGTTATACTATACTTCAAGCATAGCTATAGAATACGGGAGCCCCACGCAAAGCACGGGGGGCTTTTGACTAAAAATTTGTTTTTTTACCGATTGGACGTGAGTTCAAACTGAAGTTTTTCGTAGTTCTTGACTGCTAAATTCAAACGGTATTCGTTGGGGAATAAGCACACGGTACGCCCTTCTTTATCCTGCATACAGTCTAGGGCATACTCGTTAACAAAAGATTCAACGTCCGCTTCTGGCCCCACCACCCAGCGAATTCCAAAAGAGGGCATGCGGTCCAAAGCCACTTCGGCACCATATTCGGCGCTGAGACGGAATTGGAGCACATCAAACTGGAGTTCCCCCACCACCCCGATCACCGGAACTGGGGATTTCACAGGCTGGTACAATTGGGTTGCCCCTTCTTCAGAAAGCTCTTGCAAACCCTTGTTCATTTGTTTGGATTTGAGCGGGTTGAGAAGCGTAACGCGGGCAAAAAACTCAGGGGCAAAGTCAGGAATGCCCGTAAAATTGAATTTTTCGCCATTGGTGAGGGTATCGCCAATGTGGAAAAGACCGGGGTCGTTAATGCCCACGATATCCCCTGCCCAGGCATGGTCGATGACTTCCTTATCTTTGGCAAGGAACGCGGTCGGAGCGGCTAAACGAATTTCTCTCCCGGAACGGCAGTGAAAAACTTTTTCCCCACGGGTAAAGCTACCGGAACAAATGCGAAGAAAAGCGGTGCGGTCGCGATGCTTGGGGTCCATATTTGCCTGAATTTTGAAAATAAAGGCACTAAAATTGGGCTCATTGGGGTCCACAAAACGAATGTCTGTTTCGCGAATCATTGGAGGTGGAGCTAATTTTGTGAATGCGTTCAGAAGTTGACGCACACCAAAATTGTTCACCGCACTGCCAAAGAAAACAGGACACATTTCGCCTTTTAAGTATTTGTCTCGGTCGAAGGGTTCCATCGCACCCGTGATCATATCATACTGTTCACGGAATTCTTTTATCCAGTTTTCCCCACATATTTCTAGGAGACGAGGGTCATCGGCACCCGTCATTTTCAAAATTTCTTGCTTTCCTTCTTCTTTGTTAAAAGTATGGAAAGTATTTTCAGCGATGCTATAAACGCCCTTAAAAAGTTTTCCGCAACCAATGGGGAGGGTAAATGGGGATACCTTAATTTGGAGCACATTTTCGATTTCATCGAGCAAATCGAGCACATTGCGGCCATCTAAATCCATTTTATTAATAAACGTAATAATAGGAGTGTGGCGCATGCGGCAGACTTCCATGAGCTTAATCGTCTGCTTTTCCACGCCATTGACGCTATCGATAAGCACTAGGGCTGCATCGACGGCGGTGAGGGCTCGGTAGGTATCTTCGCAGAAGTCCTGATGCCCCGGGGTATCCACTAGGTTGAATTGACACCCTTCAAAAGGGAAGTTCAAAACGGAGCTGGAAACGGAAATTCCACGTTGTTGCTCAATTTTCATCCAGTCACTCACTGTGTAGCTGCGGTTCGCCTTTGCGCGCACATGACCTGCTTCGCGAATAACATTGCCGTACCACAAAAATTTTTCGGTAATAGTCGTTTTACCGGCATCAGGGTGACTGACGATTGCAAAGGTGCGGCGCTTTTCAATTTCTGGATGTATAGACAAAAGAGGCCTCGTTGTTAACGAGGCCCTAATATAGAAATCCAAAATTGGGTATCAAAGGAGCGAGAGATATTCCTTAGTTCGCGTGGCGCTCCAAATCCAAAATCATACCCTGTAAGGTATCTTCCACAGTGTTGCGGAATTGTCCCACACCTAAACTACAACTTGAGACCGGGATTGCATGATCCTCTCCTTTATAAAGACGAATGACCGGATAAGTCTTTTCATCGGAAAAAGTGACTGAATAGCCCATTTGAAGTAACTTTTCGATAAGGTCCCGCATGAAAACTCCTTGAACAGGGTAGAAAGATGATGAAAAAAAAACAAAAGATCGTTCGTATAAACTAGGCTTTTTTGATATAAAAGACAATCTAAAATGAATTCTTTTCCGTAAATTTTCGTGAAAATTAGGATTTAAAAATAAGATACCAATTTCACTCCGTTGTCTTTGATGTATTTACCTTTACACCATGCTTGATTCTCATATCCATTTAGCGCGACTCCCTCAGGCTGCAGAAGTTTGTTTAGCCTTAAAATCTTTGGGTTATGAAGCGATTTCTGTAGCTTGTGCTCCTTGGGAATGGGCGGCAAATGAAAAATTGATTCCCATTATGGGAAGTTCAATGACTCCGACTTTTGGTTTGCACCCTTTTGAAATCGGAAACGCTCCTGAAGATTGGGGCGCTCAAATTTCCATGTATCTAACCAAATATCCTAAAGCCTGGGTTGGCGAATGCGGAATCGATAAGCGATTTCCTGGGTATGAAAAGGGTGGCTTTCAAGAAGCTGTTTTTGAACGGCAGGCAAAGATTGCCTTCGCTTATGCTCGTCCACTGGTGATTCATTGTTTGGGTGATTATCGACGTATATTTGGTATTTTGGAGAATGCAGACTATCCAAAAGAAACCTCCCCCATTCTGTTGCACCGTTTTGGAGGTGATATGGAAACGGTACGTCGAGGGGTTCGTATGGGAGCTCTTTTTTCCATTCATGCGGATTCAATCCAGAAAAAGTCTACACGGGAGGCTCTACGGGAAGTTCCCCAGCATTTGCTCCGTTATGAAACGGATGCCGATGAATCGTTTGTTCTTCGAAATTTTGGTACAAAAAAAGCCAGTCCTTCCAAAATCGCGCAACGAATCGTGGAAGAACTGGCCTCTATAACGTTATGAATTATATGGAGTTACATTATTTTGTTGTGTAAAGTAAGTTTACACCACTAAAGATAGCACGCATATTTGCTTTGAGCGTATCACTCGAAATTCCGCGGCCTTCCACCGTTTTTCCATTGGCAGAAAGAGTTATTCTGGAAAGCCCGCGTCCGGCCCAGAGAGGGTCTTTTTCACTCACAACGACTTGTCTGTACTTGATGAGTTCGAGAGGAAATCCGATTTCCCGCATCAATATCAGGCAGGCCTCAATGGGACCTTCCGCCGTAACGGAGCGATTTTCAGCTATACCGTCTTTCTTGAATTGGAATATAAATCGATTTTCCGCCGGGATCACTTCAATGTTGTTGAATATCAAGCGCCCGTTGACATTGCAGCGCCGTTCCCTAAATATATCCAAAACACGTTCCGCACTCAATTCGCCTTCTTTTTCACTGATGGATTTGAGAATCGGCTGCAATTCTGCGGCTTCTTCCAGAGAAAGGTGATAGCCATATTTTGAGATAATCTCATAAACAGCGGTACGGCCACTCTGACTGGTGAAGGAAATAGAATCATTTTCGTTGCGACCGATCAAAGAATAGTCGATAGGCCTGTAGGCACCTTTCTTCATATTTTTGGTCTTGGAAGCACCATCCTGGTGAATGCCACTTCTGTGAACGACCGCTTCAGCACCGATTAACGGAGCGCGAGAATAAATATTCACGCCGGACCAATGACTCACCAACAGAGCG
>MNYL01000199.1 GCA_001873075.1 Fibrobacteres bacterium CG2_30_45_31
CCATGGGCACCCCTCCCCGACAAAGCAGTTCCAGTCCCAATGCTTGCCACATTTCTTTATTTTGTCTACAGTACAGTACTGCTCGCTCTAGGACGCTATTTCCAAACATGGATAGTTTCAAAGTGGAAAAAAGCCGTTGTAATCTGAGACAACATTTCATCTATAATCCGCTCTAAAGTAACTCCTTTGTTGGTATCTTTATTTTTGTGAGGAATATCTTCGAATATACAGATTATCGTGAATGGATGCGTGACGCTTTTGAAGATCTCAAAAAGCGAAAAACGGTTGTTTCTTGGCGTTATATGGCGATGAAGTTAAATGCCGATCCAGGAAATTTACTCCGCGTTTCCCAAGGAAAAATACACCTTGCAACCTCCATGATTAGTCCCGTAGCTCAATTCTTTTCTCTTGCTGAAAAAGAATCCGCCTATTGGACAGAACTTGTATTTTTTGGCCGAGCAAAAACGGACAAAGAGGCTTTCGATCACTACGAGAAAATGCAGGCCCTGAAAGGAGTCCCCTTCAAACGCCTTGAAAACCAAGAACTCGAATTTTATAGGCATTGGTATTACAATGCGGTTCGTTCCATTCTGGGAATTCATCCCTTCAAAGATAATTATGCAGAATTAGCAAGCTGTTGTAGCCCGAATATTACACCACGAGAAGCAGAAGAGGCGGTAAGTCTACTCTCTTCTCTTAAAATGATTTCTCGAGGAGATGATGGTGTATGGAAGGTTGGAACAACATTTGTGAGCACAGGCGGCAATTGGCGTTCCGAAGCCGTTCGCTCTTTTCAGCATGAAACATTACAGCTTGCCATGGAGTCCTTAGAGCGACATCATCCTTCACTCAGAGATATCAGCACCGTCACAATGACATTCAATCAAGCGGACATAGCACTTGTTCGAGAAAGAATTAAAGAATTTCGTTCGGATCTTTTACGACTTTCTCAGGAAGGAACGGGGGATAACGCGGTGTTCCAATTGAATATTCAATTATTTCCAATCGGATTCTTGGACGCTTTAGAGGAGGAAACAAAATGATTCGTCTATTTTACCTCTTCCTTTCGATGCTGGTCCTTACTTCATGCACAGAGGACCACGCTGGCGGTCCTGGCAGTGAAACCACAAACGGAATTTACGCACAAGTGCTTCTTGCAGATGGTACTGTTGCCGCTAATATGGGCGTGGCATTACGCAGAACAAATTTTGTCCCAGATAGCACTAATCCTACTGAAGAAATGGCTATCCCTGACACATACACGGATTCTCTAGGATTATTGCGCATTGATAGCGCGCCTTCAGGGGACTATCGCCTGACACTGCTCAATACCACAGAAGCTTTCTCCACCCATATCACGGTGTCTGATACAGCAAATGTCGATTTAGGTGAAATAAAACTTAGCCTTCCAGGAGCCATCCAGGGGCAAATTAGCCTTCCTCAAGGGGCATCCTATTCTTGGGTCGGCGTGTATGGTCTTGATGTTCTTGTGAAGACAGATTCGTTAGGCGTATTTACCATGCCCTCGCTCCCCGCTGGCGATGTTCAGCTCTTCACCTATAGTTCTCACTACGCGGAAGCTGTCGCCGATACGCAAGTGACAATAATTTCAGGTTCCACCGTATCTTGGAAAATTGCCAAGCCAAGTATGCTTCTAGAATCTTTTGAAGACCCAACCTTATTCCGTGATTGGTACTATGTAATAAGCGATACCGGCGCAAAAATAGACACCACAATAGCGGTCATTGATCGCCTTGAATTCGATTCTGACCGGAATTCCACTGTTTTCCACGGAAAGTATTCTGCCCCCATCGGCAGTTCGGTCATTTTTGGTCTTAAAATGAGCGATTCCGTTTTAGATTTCACGGCCTTAGATTCTATAGTATTTTATGCCAAAGGAGACGGGAAACTTCGTGTATCCCTAGAAAATTGGTCTGGAACCCCTGGAGATCCAAACAATCTAAAGGCATGGACAGGAGATTACACGGTTTCTAATACTTGGCAGCGTCTGGTAATAAGGCCATCTGATTTCCTTACAGCCCAAGAAGACCTAAGCACGACGGGATGGGAAAGCGTCCGCACAAAAGTGAAACAATTCCATATTTTCGCCTTACTCGGTACAGAAATCTACCTGGACGACATCTGGTTCTACGGCGTAAAATTCTAGATTCAGAGTTATTTCACCGAAGCCCTGTTTATACGGGGTTCTATGGGTTTCAGCACTACAAAGAAACCCAATAATTAAATATCTTTGTACCCTATGCAAGATCTTCAAAAAGAAGCGACTGTCGCCCAAAATTATTTATCAAAAATTGCCAAACTGGTAGAGGCAAAATTTGATGAGCATCTTCCCCCTGAAGATGCTATTCCCCGTAATTTACACAAAGCCATGCGTTATTCTATGTTCGCTGGTGGAAAGCGTTTGCGTCCCGCGTTAGCGATGGCTTCTTTTGATCTTTTTGGAGGAACGGGAGATTCTATTTGGTTTGCAACAAGCGCACTCGAAATGTTGCACACATTTTCACTCATCCATGACGATCTTCCTTGCATTGATGATGATGACTTCCGTCGCGGTAAACCGACCGCCCATAAACAATTTGGCGAAGCGACTGCGGTCATGAGCGGTGATGCGCTCTGTGTTCTCGCTTTTGAGTTGATCGCTCGTACTGGCAATGCGGAAGCAATGCAAAACCTCGCCCACAATTTGGGAACCTTCGGCATGATCGGCGGTGAAATGACCGATATTGACAGCGAAGGCAAAAAAGTGGATCTAGCCACTGTGGATTATATTCATTATCACAAAACGGCGGCTCTCATTGAGGCTTCTCTGGTTGTGGGAGCGCAACTTGCACACGCAAAGCAAAAAGACATTGATGCCGTTCAAAAATTTGGAAAATCGATTGGGTTAGCGTTCCAAGTGGTGGATGATATTCTTGATATTGTGTCTACAACAGAAGAGCTAGGCAAAGATGCCGGTTCCGATCTAGACAAAGGGAAAGCGACCTACCCCTCTCTGATTGGTGTGGATGCTTCTCGCAAAAAAGCATTCGCTCTATACGAAGAGTCATTAACCGCTCTTGATTCTGTTTCGGGGGATACTTCCATCCTTCGTGCAATCGCCGCATTCATCATTACCCGGGTAAAATAATAGATGGAACTTAAGGACGTTAAATCGCCTAAAGACATCAAAGGCTGTTCCCTGTCAGAACTTTCCGATCTGGCGCAACAAGTGCGTTCTACGATTATCGGGCAAGTGGCGAAGCATGGCGGACATCTGGCATCCAGTTTGGGTGTTGTCGAATTGACCATTGCTTTGCATTATGTATTTAATACCCCAGAAGATATTCTTGTTTGGGATGTAGGTCACCAAGCTTATGTTCACAAGCTTTTAACGGGGCGATTTGACCGTTTCGAAACGCTTCGCCAACAAGGCGGCCTTTCGGGCTTCTTAAAGCGTAACGAAAGCGAATATGATAATTTTGGTGCAGGTCATGCATCGACGTCCATTTCTGCAGCACTGGGTTTTGCGGTCGCTAGAGATCATTTTCAAAAACACAATAATGTCGTCGCCATTATTGGTGATGGATCCATGACTGGTGGAATGGCTTTTGAAGCACTGAATAACGCCGGGATGTCTCGTCAAAACATGACCATCATTTTGAATGACAACAAAATGAGCATTGCCCCCAACGTGGGTGGTTTTTCCAAGTATTTGAATCGAGTCATTTCAGACCCGATGTACAACAAACTTCGCAATGATATTGATCGTGCAATGACCCGTTTACCAGGAATCATCGGATCCCATTTTCGCACTCTTTTTTCGGCGACCGAAAAAGCGGTAAAAGGCGTACTCAAGCCCGGTCGTTTTTTTGAAGACTTGGGAGTTCGCTATTTTGGACCGATTGATGGCCACGATATTGGTGAGCTCATCGCCATTTTGGAACGCGTCAAAGTGATTCCAGGTCCTTGCCTGATCCAGGTTGTGACTGAGAAGGGACGCGGAATGGATCTCGCCGAAAAAAATCCTTCTAAGTGGCATGCATCTGTTCCGTTTAACCCTGAAAGCGGACTTCCCCTCTCTTGTGCTAAATGCAATCCTTCCTTGACCAGTATTTTTGGAAATACCCTTTTGGATCTTGCAAAAAAAGATAAACGGATTATCGGCATCACAGGGGCCATGGCCAATGGTTGCGGTTTGGACATCGTTGCCAAAGAACTCCCCAATCAGGTCATTGACGTTGGTATTGCTGAAGAACATGCAGTGACATTTGCTGCAGGGCTTGCTTGCGGCGGTGCCATTCCAGTGGTTGCCATCTATTCTTCTTTCTTGCAACGCGCTTATGATCAAATGATTCATGACGTTGCCTTACAAGATCTGCATGTGGTCTTTATTTTGGATCGTGCGGGTTTAGTGGGCGCGGATGGCCCGACCCATCATGGAGCCC
>MNYL01000128.1 GCA_001873075.1 Fibrobacteres bacterium CG2_30_45_31
ACCTTGGATGTTCGACTGAATCAAAGTGGAAGTATTACCCTCGCCACAACCATTGATGGCCTTTGCAATGAAACTACCGCTTTGACAACTACAGACCAGACAGTGACTTGCACATTCACTGCAACTTCTAGCACGGCGACTTTGACCCTCACCGTTCCAGGGGGCAACTGGCAGACAGTGTATGTCACTCATTTGACGGTAACCCCAGAAGGCATAACCGTCCTTGCTGACAAGACGCAAGTCCATACGTTGAATCTTGTACAGACACGCAGTGGCATTGCGTTTACACTCACCAATGCAACAAGAGTTCAGGTACAGGTGTTCGATATGCTTGGCCATGTGGTGGATCGTAGCACAATGAACCTTGGTGTAGGGATTCAGGAGGCGACCTTTGAAAAGCTAAACCAGGGCAATTACATTGTCCGTGTAAAAGCGGGTAGTAATAGCGAATCCGTCCGTTTACAAGTGCGTTAATCCTATTTTTGAGAGAGAAAAACCCTCCTGATATTCGGGAGGGCTTTTTTTATTTTCAAAATTCTTCTACAAAAATGGATGTAATGTAAGCATACAGTTTTCACAGATATGCCAATCCGCTTTTGAAAGATGTCCTTCGGTGGCAGAAACGCGCCAAGCATCGTAAGCGGTTCCCAAGCCGAGAGACTGGAGCATATCAGGGATTAAACCCGAAGAATAGGGATTAAAACCTTTTTGAACCGCTTGCGCCATTGATTTGGCAAGAACCATTTTATGGTCCCCTAAATGACCACATATATCACAATTGACCACAGTACTCCTCCTGGATATTTTTCTGTCCTTTTGCGGAATACCCCCACAGCCATTACAGTATACAAAAAAGAAAGAGTTCGTGGCTAATTAAAACACTTAATTTGAAACGGAAACATCAGAGACTGCTAATGCCGGCACTTTGATGGAAGAATAGTGATCATTGTATTCGCTCCCCACAGCCATCAAATTCTGCAAAAGATCAAAGAAGTTTGTGCTCAAAGTAAGGCCATCCACAGGGTGGATCACAACTCCATTCTCGCACCAGAAACCTTGAGCCCCAATGCTCAACTCCCCACTCACGGCACTACAACCGGAACCCCCTTCGAGCTTTACAATGTAGAGACATTTGGGGAAAATTTTGAGAAGTTCTTGAGTATTTTGTTTTCCGGGAGCCACAATTAAGTTGGAAAATGAAGTGCCGACTTTGCCCGAATAACGGCGAGAGGCCGCACCATTGCTTTTTTTATTTTCGTGAGCCGCCGTTTCCAAATTGTAGAGGAAATCCTTAAGCACACCTTCTTTTACCAGTGGTACCTGCTGAGTGGCGACCCCTTCCCCATCAAATGCGGAAGCCCCAGGGAGATCATCGCGAAAGGGGTCATTCACTAGAGTAAAACAATGAGAGGCAATCGTTTTTCCAAGGCAACCTTCTAAACGAGATTGACCTTTCTGTACTTGTTCCGCAAAGAAAGAAGAGGCATACATAGAGACGATGCTACCTGCCACTCGTTCCGAAAAGATAACAGGAATGTGTCCACTGACAATGGAAGAAGCTCCCAAAAGTTCACAAGCATATTCCACCGCTTTTTGGGCAATTTCCTTCGCCTGAATAGCATTCCAATCCAATCCGCCCTTGTTGTACACACCCATTTTTTTAACGTCATTGCGAATGGCCACAGCACCAATACCCGCAGAAATGGCATTACTTTTTTCTTCGTAGTGAACGCCCTTACTGTTGGCTACAATCATCGAACTTTCGCTGCGTTCTGCACCGAGGTAAGGCACGTTTTCAATTTCTTTAGAGGCGGCAAAGACTTCTTTCTCGATGTCTAGACAAAGAGAGGTCATCTCTGAAAGTTCAATTTTAGCAAGATCTGAGTTGTAGGAAGATTTCAATTTGCGGAGTACTTGCGGACAAGGAAGATCAATGCACAATTCTTTGGTAAACTCACAGTGAGAAATAGCATCACGAAGCGTTTGCGCGATGGCCTCTTTGGTGAGGCGCTCGGTGTGAGCATAACCGGGATGATTATCTTTGAAAACACGAATACCGATGCCGACAGATTCTGCAAGTTCTGTATTTTGCACCTTACCCTGAAAAACAGACACGCCTTCCGAGCGAGAATGACCCGCTACAATATCAAAAGCTTCTGTTGCTTTGCTTGCGGAGTCACTTAAAAAAGAAACGGCTTCGTTGATATTCATAAAATCTATATCCTTACTTTTTTAAACGCTTGAGCTGCTTTCTCGATAACTTCCGAAAGAATCGCATCCGTGTGCATGGTCGAAAGAAAACAGGATTCATATTGAGAGGGGGGAAAATAAACACCAGAATCTAACAATGCATGGAAAAACGTGGCAAATTGATCCGCATGAGATGCCAACGCTGAATCCGTATCCGTGACCGGATTTTCCGAAAAGAATACGGTGAACATAGAGCCCACCTGATTCACCTGCACGGGGACACCCGCCGCCAACGCGCCTTGCAAAAGGCCTTCGCGGAGGAATGCTCCTGTTTTCTCCAAGGCATCCCAAGGTTTAATTTTATCCAAAAGTTGCAAATGAGCAATGCCCGCAGCAACGGCGAGCGGATTCCCCGAAAGGGTGCCCGCCTGGTATACGCCACCCAGAGGACTCACGACCGACATGATTGCTTTTGTCCCAGCGTAGGCGGCAAGGGGCATTCCCCCACCCACAATTTTACCCAAAGTAATCATATCGGGTTGCACACCAAAACGTTCCGCACAACCACCCCGAGCCTCTCGGAATCCGGTCATGACTTCATCAAAAATAAGCACCGCATCATACTTGGTACAAAGCGCACGTAAGCCCTCTAAAAAGCCATCTCTCGGAGGCACAACACCCATGTTACCGGCGACAGGTTCCACAATGACTGCGGCAATTTCATCCCCATAATGTTCAAAAAGTTCTTCCACTGCTTCAAGGTGATTGTAATCGGCGATAAGCGTGTCCTGCGCCACTCCTGGGGGGACTCCCAAAGAACTCGGCGTGCCGTGCGTTAACGCCCCGGAACCTGCCTGAATAAGGAAAGAATCGCCGTGTCCGTGATAACAGCCTCGGAATTTGACAATCTTGTTGCGCCCAGTATAACCGCGGGCGATGCGGATAGAAGTCATCGTGGCTTCCGTACCAGAATTGACAAGACGCACCATGTCCATGCCGGGAATCATCTTCAGAATCAGACGGGCGAGTTCCACTTCGGCCCTAGTGCATGCCCCAAAACTCATGCCCCGCGTCAATTGATCGTGTAACGCCTCCAGGACGTCTTCAGGATTGTGACCCAGAATCCAGGGTCCCCAGGACAAGACAAAATCAACGTAGGACTTTCCGGCTTCATCATAGAGGTAAGCACCCCTACTGCTTTTCATGAAAACGGGAATACCGCCTACGCCGCCAAAAGCACGCACGGGAGAATTCACACCCCCAGGAATACATTCACACGCTAATTGCCACAGAGATTTTTCGCTCATAAAGACCTCCGATATTTTGATTCCAACATCGTCCAAAAAGCCTTGGGGCTACCTGTAACGGATTCCAAACGCTCGGCCAAATCAGGAGTCATGAGCTCTCCCCCAGCGATCAATCGCTCCAGAAAATCTTCGGAGACCTCTATGCGGCGGGCAAAATCAGCTGGAGGCATATTCAAAAAATGAATGCTTTCAGCAATGGTCGTCCCTGGAGGAGTCGCTTGCCGAGGTGATTTCGAAAGTGTCATGTTACTTCATCTCTATTTGTTTCCAGCCATCAGCACCAAAACGGAAATCCCGTTCTACAAATTCCCAAATGACCAGTTTTTTATTTTTCAGTATGCTGCTTTTTCGCGCAAGTTTTTCACGCACAAGGGTGCTCGCCCCGCCATCGCTTACGATTGAAGCCACAGACGTTTTCATTTCTTTTGCAAAATGGGCAATCCAACCCGCATTCATCGGAGCGTCTGTCTGATAAATACGCGAGAAACTATCGCCGAGAATGAGAATCTGGGCTTTGCGGTAATCGTCCCTGAAAGGAGTACCTGACGAATCCCTCACCACAGCCGCCGTTACCTTTTGTGTGCCAAAGAC
>MNYL01000017.1 GCA_001873075.1 Fibrobacteres bacterium CG2_30_45_31
GAACGTCAACGTGTTGCTGTAGCGCGGGCGCTCATGAATGAGCCCGACATTATTTTTGCGGATGAGCCGAGTGGTAACCTGGATGAATCCAATGCGCTTATGCTCAATGAACTTTTTGCTGATTTGAATAAGAAGTTCAACCAGGCTTTTCTGGTTGTGACTCATGATGAAAGAATGGCAACCTATGCTACCCGCCGTGTTCACATGCAGGGTGGCTTGATTGTCCCTTTTGAATAGGAGGTTTGCTAGTGAAAGGAAGATTTACAGACCGCGTTAAAAAGGTACTACAGTTTGCTCGCGAAGAAGCGGTGCGCCTTGGCAATGATCAAGTGGGCACAGAACACTTGCTATTGGGAATTATTCGTGAAGGTTCCGGCATTGCCGCCGCGGGCCTCAAAAAGAGTGGCATTGATTTAGAGGCTCTTGCCGCAGACATTGAACGCTCTGTGAGTACCGCGGGTGGGATGATGACCATCGGGGGTCAGCAAATGGTCCCGTTTACCGCTCGCGCTAAAGCGGTGCTCCAGGCTTCCGCTGTAGAAGCGCAGGAAATGGATGAAAATTATATTGGTACCGAACATTTGTTGCTTTCCCTTTTGAAAGTGAGTGATTCGGCTGCTGCTGCTGCCTTGACTTCTGCGGGTGTGGAATACGAAGCAATCAAGACGATTATCGAACAAGTGAAGCAAGATGCGCGTCCGGGGAAGATTGATCCCGATGAACCTATGGCCGCTCCTCGTAGCGGAAGCAAATCAAAAACACCGATACTCGAACATTTTGGCCGTGACCTCACAGAAATGGCGCGCCAAAATAAATTAGATCCGATCATCGGGCGTGAATCTGAAATTGAAAGATTGATTCAGGTGCTTTGTCGCCGTAAGAAGAACAATCCGGCGCTTATCGGAGAACCGGGTGTAGGTAAAACCGCCATTGTGGAAGGCCTTGCGCAGAAAATTATTCAGAAAAGGATTCCAGAAATTCTCGAGAATAAGCGCGTGATCACTTTGGATATTGCAGCGATGGTCGCAGGCACCAAATACCGCGGGCAATTTGAAGAGCGTCTGAAAGGCCTTATCATGGAATTACAGCGCAATGAAAATTCGGTGATTCTGTTTATTGATGAACTTCACACAATTGTGGGTGCCGGTGGCTCTGAAGGGAGTCTCGATGCTTCCAATATTTTCAAACCAGCACTCGCTCGGGGCGAACTCCAGTGCATTGGCGCTACGACTATTGATGAATATCGCAAGTACATTGAAAAAGATGCCGCGCTGGAACGTCGTTTTCAGACGATTATGGTCAATCCTCCCACGGCTGAAGAATCCATCACGATTTTGCATGGACTGCGCGCGCGTTACGAGGAACATCACAAGGTGAGCTATACCGAAGACGCTCTTCGTTCCGCGGTACTTTTAGCGGATCGTTACCTGAGCGATCGTTTTTTACCAGATAAAGCGATTGATGTTTTGGATGAAGCCGGCGCCCGTGTACGCCTTTCGAGTATGGCGGTCCCGCCAGAACTCCGCGACAAAGAAAAAGCACTCACAGAAACCACTCACAAAAAAGATGAAGCCGTCGCCGCTCAGGATTTTGAAAGTGCGGCTCGTTATCGCGATCGTTTAGAAGCACTCCAAAAAGAAATTGCTACGATTAAAGATAATTGGCGTGAAAAGAAAAAGACCGAATGTCTTGTGGTTGATGAAGATAGTATTCGTGATGTCATTAGCAAAATGACAGGCATTCCTATTGCTCGTTTAGCTGGCGAGGAAACTCAGAAACTGATTAATCTGGATAAAGAAATTAAGCGGCGCATTGTGGGTCAGGATAAGGCTGTGAATGCAATTGCCAAGTCTATTCGCCGCACCCGCGCTGGCATTCATGATACGAAACGCCCCATGGGGAGTTTCCTTTTCTTAGGCCCCACGGGTGTAGGGAAAACCGAACTTGCGAAAGTGTTGAGTCTTGCGCTTTTTGGTGCCGAAGATGCGATGATTCGTATCGATATGAGCGAATACATGGAAAAGCATAGTGTATCGCGATTGATCGGTGCTCCTCCGGGATATGTGGGTTATGAAGAAGGCGGTGGACAACTCACTGAAAAGGTGCGCAAACGCCCTTACTCTGTGGTGCTTCTGGACGAAATCGAAAAAGCACACCCGGACGTTTACAACCTTTTATTGCAGATTCTGGATGATGGTCAATTGACCGATAGTTTTGGCCGTAAGATCAACTTTAAGAATACGATCATCATCATGACCTCGAATGTGGGCGCACGCGAAGTGAAACACAGTTCTGGCATGGGATTCACCAAGTTGAGCAGTGCGGATGACTACGAACGTATGGAGTCCACCATCCGTGAAGAAGTCAAACGTATTTTTACTCCTGAATTTTTGAATCGTATTGATGATCAGATTGTCTTTAAGAGTCTTTCTCGCGACGATCTTATCACCATCGTCGATATTCTTTTAAGTTTCCTGCAGAAGAGTCTTTCCGATCGGGGAATTATGCTGGAAGTCTCTCAAGAGGCAAAAGCATTTATTGTAGATCATGGTTATGATCCTGCGCTCGGAGCAAGACCTCTACGCCGGAGTATTCAGCAGTTGGTCGAAGACGACATTGCCGAAGGCTTGTTGCTAGGTACTTATATGGACTTTTCGACAATCAAGGTGGGCCTTGCGGATGGCAAGCTCACGTTTGAATCGCAGCCTCTCCCGGAAGCGGTTAAAAATGCAGAGTCAGAGTCCAAGTAAAGTGTAGCGAGATTATCAAATAAAAGGCGCCCTCAGCGGGGCGTTTTTTTGTGTTCAAAATAGAGGATTATTCGAAATATGCTATGAGGGCTTTCTTGTTACGAGCAGCGTAACATACGACCTACGCGCAATACGGTTGTTCGTTTAATGCCATTTAAACGGCAAATTTTTTCGATGGAAATACCATTTCTGCGTGCAATTTTGCCCAAGTTGTCCCCGGGGCGCACTCTGTGATAGCGGCGTGCGGAGGCTACTTTCTCAAGAGCTGCATAGTCTGCTTTCGCTTGCTGCATGGAGAGAGGGTAAATGGCTTTGGTAAAAGTCTGGTTTTCAAAATTAAAGAAAGCGGCAGGATTCATAGGCATCCCGTTGATACGGGTTTCAAAGTGCAAATGAGAGCCTGTGGAGCGTCCCGTATTTCCGCCGAGGCCAATGACATCCCCCGCTTGTACGGTATCCCCTTCGGCGACAAGTTGCCGCGAAAGGTGACCATACACTGTTTTGGTAATACCACAATCAACGTGTTCAATCATCACGTAATTGCCATAACCGCGGCGTTCGTAACGGACCCTGGAAACCACCCCTGCAAAGGCTGCCCGAATCGTATCGCCGACCTGGACTTTGATGTCGATTCCTTTATGGATACGGTAAGTGCGCATGCCAAAAGGGGAAGTCATACGCCTATTTTCTGTGGGCATATAAGACTTTGTCATGTCAATAAAAAGAGTATCGGGGAGAGGGAGAGAATCTGTAGTGGCGAGCGTTTCTGCATCTTCTAAAGTTTCTTCAGAGTCACTATTACTTATTTCATTTTCATCAGATATGTCTTCTTCAGTATCCGAAGTATTTTCTGAAGTCTGTTCCATCTGTTGAATTGCATTGGTCGCTGTTCTGCCCACAACTTCCATATCTGGCTGTGGAGATTCTTTAGGACTATTCATCGCGAGGTTTTCTGTGAACGGTAAGACTTCGCCGTATTCAATAGCCTCTTGGGCGTAGAGAGAGGAGGCAAGTAAGATGAGGAAAGTAAATAGGTATTGAACTCTCATTATTTGCCGCCGCCTTTAAGTGTAATTTTGCCATCATTATGAATAATAATTGGAGCTTCGGGAATATCTTTTTCAGTCAGTCTTTTAATTTCTTTGACACACGCACGGGTACTATCTAAAAGCGGACGGCGAGCCCCATCTTGACCTCGCTGGATGGC
>MNYL01000243.1 GCA_001873075.1 Fibrobacteres bacterium CG2_30_45_31
TACGGAGTATTCATCAGTTCTAAGGCGGCGGCATCACAAATCTCGGCGAGCATCCGTTCGTGGGCACAAACCTCAGCGGATACATCGCTGAGACCCCCTGTTGTATAAAAAGAAATGCAAGCGCATTCGTGAGCGATGCAGCGCGTTTTAAGTGCGCAATCGCCGCAGCACTCCTTGTCATGAGTCAGGTGATGGCGAATTTCCTCAGTGGTCGATTCATCTATTCCCGTAAAAACAGAGCCCAGACGATAGGGAGCATTTGGCGCGCACGAAACAAATCGCGTACAGGGGAACAAATCCCCTTTTGCAGAAACCGCGAGTGCTCCTTCCAGAATGTTGCACGTCTTTTTTTTATACGACATATTCTCTAACTCCAGGCGCATTTTATCCTGGAGAACTCCGAGGTAAAAAGGATCGCTCGCCTTTTTGCGCTGAACCCAAAATGCAGCAAGTATGCGGTATTCCCGGGCAAGTGCGTCCATCGCGTCTCCTGTCCACTTTCCATCAAAATCCACAGCCGTTGTGATTTTAGAAAACCCCTGTTCGCGAATCCACTTTACTGAAGAAGCTATGTCATTCAAATGGTGCCTCGTGATCACGCGAATCACCACCGTATCCAGGCCGGTCAATCTCGGAATCCAGGGCGCGATGCGGTCAAAACTCCCCGTGCCATCAGCGCCCAAGCGTTGTGCATCATGAACCTCCCGAGGGCCATCCAGAGATAAAAACACACGAAAATTTTCTTTCGCAAATAAATTCAGCCAAAATTCATCCAGCAGAGTTCCGTTGGTATTCACTGCAAAACGGAGTTTAGTGTCTTTGGGCTGATAGTGCCGCGCGAGCTCCATCCCCAGAAGAATACGCTCTTTGCATAACAGCGGCTCGCCCCCGAAAAACGTAATATTCAGAAAGCGCTGCCCAAGATCCAGAGAGCGCTGCCACCCCAAGGCGATGGCGCGTTCCAGGGTATCCTCGCTCATAGAGAACAACCGTTCCGGCTGGGTTTCCGCATAATAACAATAAGAGCAACGCAAATTGCATTGCTCTGTAAGATTCAGAACTAAATTCAAGAAAACTCCAAATTCACTAAGTTACTCGTTCACAGGCTTCTTGTCGGATGCAGAAGAGCTGCTCTCCGAAGCCTCGGAAGACGAGGAAAGAGGCACCACATCCACAGTGATCGGATCCACAATCACAATTGTGCCACTCAAAGGTTCAATAGTCACCGGGTCCACCGAAATTAAGGGATCTGAGGAAGAACTGCTACTCTCCATCAATTCAGAAGAAGAGGATTCCTCAATCATGGCAACACCCGCTGTCACATAGGGCTCAATGTAACCCACCGTATCAATCACGCTCGAAGAGGAGGATTGTTCCAGAAAACCAGATCCGGGATCGGTAATAACACCCGTCAGCGTTTCCGAAGAGGAAGATTCCACCACAGAAGACGAACTGGGAGCTGAAATAACTCCGGCGAGCATCTCAGAAGATGATGAAGACCCCCCCTCTGCGGAAGACGAGCTCACATTCACAATAGCCCCCGAGGTTCCCGTCCCCAAATCGCACCCCGCAAGAGAAATCGCTGAGGCTAGCCCCAAAGCAGCGGCCAAGCACTTCTTTGACTTGGAATCCGAAGGATAAGCTGCCCTTTTCTGTATTTTCTGAAATTTGATGTTCATAGTGATAAATATAAGCACGCGGATCTCTAGAATGTCCGCAATTTTGCAGATTTCTATTTTCGTTATTAAAAGTCACAAAAAATTGTTTTCCATAAAATCAGTTCTATTCAATACAAAGCCTCCTATTTTCGTAAAAAGCCTTTATTTCATACCATTTTGAATAAAAACATTGACGAGGCTCTCCAAGAAAGGGTAGCTTTCTATCATCATTAGAAGTGAGACTTTTATGGTTATTTTAAACAGAAATTGGGGTTTATTCAGGTTCGAAAAACTAATGAATTTTCAAAAACGGGGCAAAATCATGCTTTTTTAGCAATCAACGTTACTTTTCACGTTCTACAACCTGTCGCAAAACTTTAATCTACTGGCAATTACATGACTGTCTCTAAAAATTCTGGAAGTTTCTGTTATGAATCTTGATTTTCATTATTATGCCACATTTCTTGCAGCGAAAATTGCGGGATTTACTACAAATGAATCACAAGTTCTCGCGCACGCTGCCCAGTATGTCGATGACTCTAATGCGAGTATGGTGGAACCGGAATTACGGGATTTACTCCGAGAAACACCCCAGCCCACCGTGATGGCTTTTACTGAATTTTCACAATGCAACATCAATGCAATTACGAAGTGGACCCCTCTGCAAATGACCCAAATGCAAAAAATTTGGATGTCGTTTCATCTTTTGCCCGGTAATCTCAAAGGCGAAATTCAATTTCAAGGAATAACGCCTTACACAGCGAGCCTTCCGCCTTATTTACCATGGGAATTAGACGACAAGCAAAAAAGTCTATTTCGGTTAATGTGTCTGAATAACAGCAGTAGCATCAAGTATATGGTAAACCACACCAAAAACTATTTCCAAACAAAGAAAGACTTACACCTAGTCGGCTTAAGAATGCACGTGTTGGCAGACTCTTGGGCTCACACGTTTTTTATTGGAAGGCCTGCTTGGTATGTGAATGAAATCGATTCCTCTATTGAAGAATTTGATGAAGGGCGTTGGTGCCCCTTAAATATCATACAATTCGATCGACTTTATTCCTTTGAAGATAATCCTTTACAGCGCCTATACGCTCTATTTAGCCCCATGCGTGATTACAACGGGGTCGTGTACTTAGCTCATGCACGAATGGGACACTTACCCGATTATCCTTACATGCATTTACGATATCATCCCCAATGGCTAAGTCGAAATCAAGGGAACGGTATGGAAATAACACGCGATAATCCTAAAGATTTTTTATTAGCCTTTAAGCAAATGGTATACGCGCTCAAATGCATTCGCAATAATGAAGAATTTAAAACCAGAACTTATGATGACTTAGAAAATATCGGCGGGGATGCAAAAATAGAATCCGTTCTCATGCAGAGGAAAACGGACCAATCAGAAGACTGGAATAACTTGATTGAGCATGTTTATAGTTTAAAACTGACCCCATACAAAAAAGACTCGTGGCGGGATGCTTTTCGAAATTCCTCTGAAAAGAAAAAAACTCACTATTACCATTTTAACAAAGCGGCCATTATGCACAGAAATTGCATCGAGCACTTCTTAAATGCCGCAGGCCTTTCTCTCACAGAAACATCGTAAAGCTCTATTCTGTAGTTTTTTCCACTTTCCCAAACAGATTCAAACTATTTTTGTTTTATGAAAAAATTCTCATTTCACACAGTTGTTTTTTTATGCCTCTGCTTTCTTCTGTTCTCTTGCGGCACAAATATAAAACACCCCCTTGACGAAGAGTCTTCCAGTTCTTTTTTCTCGGACACAAGCAGTAGTTCGACGACCTCAATGGATCCCATTCTCGAAGAGACAAGGACCCCTGACGAAAGAATTCAAACCGCTTTTGAAAATGAAGAAAATGATTTACAAGTTCTTGTTCGTGGAAACGTCATCAGACTCTTGAGTGACGATACGTCTGGAGATCAACACCAGCGTTTTATCATTGCATTAGAAAGTGGTCAAACGCTACTCATTGCCCACAACATTGATATTGGAGAAAGGGTCCCCGATTCCGTGCTCGGAAATGAGGTCTATGTTTATGGGGTCTACGAATGGAATGATGAAGGCGGAGTCATTCATTGGACGCACGAAGACCCAGACGAAGGGCACATTGAGGGATTCATCCAATTCGAGGGTCACAAATACCAGTAATCATCACATACATTTGAGAAGAATGCTGAGAATCAGCAAAATGGTATCTGCAAAATCTTTTGGATTCTCAATAATCCAAAC
>MNYL01000149.1 GCA_001873075.1 Fibrobacteres bacterium CG2_30_45_31
GCGGAGTAATCCGCTTTGGGTGCGGAACATCAGCATACCCAAAGTATCTTCCAATTGCAGATAACCTAATTCCCGATCCTCTTCAAAACGATTGTCCGCCGTTACAAATTCATAATCCATGTGGAGCGAAGGATTAAAAATGACGCTACGACTCCCCAGCATAAAGGAACCGTTCACGGTTTCGTACAAAACGGAACGTTCAATTCCATACCAAGTCGTATCTGTAATTACACCACCCAATGCATTTAGGGTATCCGCAAGTGTATCCACCCCCGTGGCATAGTTCGGAAGACTGTCATAATCGATTTCATGAGTCCCCGAATATACCGATGCTCCGGCTTTCAAAAAAGAGAAGGGACGCCAAGATGCGGACACACCATAGGTTCTGGATTGTACGGAGGCATTAAATGGAGTGGTGAGATATTCCAGTGTCGAATAATCGGAAGAGTCCCTTATTATATGGTAATTGGGAACATCATCATCATCAATATTAAGAAAACTCGCTTCAAAACTAATCTCGGCTTTTTGAAAATACCAAGTGACAGCAGGGCGAATGTGCATACTGTTCATGGCAATATTTCGGCCTGAAAAAGGAATACTCGAAGAATCTCGACCCAACGCAAAATAAGGTTGATGCGTTACATCCTGATATCGAAAATCGTCGGAATATAAATTGGAGTGAGAAGAAAGGCCCAAATCTAACTGAATGGAATCCATCAACAAACGCTGAAATGTAAGACCAAAAGAGTTGCCACTAAAAGCAAAACGTTCCCAAGTAATGCGGGTGATTGGCGTATCTATAGGCTGTTCCCGCGGTGCCTCTCTCAAAACACCATTGTCTCCATTCAGGTTCAATTGCGTGGCATCAAAAGTCAATCGAGTGGTATTCAAACCAGCAAGTTTCGATGGCAACCGATGGGTCGGGGAGCCAAGTCCCATCACTGAAAAGGTCAGGTCTGGATTTCCCATCAGAGAGGTTCCCAAAACCCATTCTGATTTTTGACCTGCCAAATCATAGGTTCTTTGTCCAATTTCTGGGATTTCCGTCACCCAGCGACTTGGATCTACCTCGCTTACTACGGGTGCTGGGGTAGACACCTCCGCAAAAGCCTGTGTGAAGAGGATTGAGAAAAGAATGTAAAGAACTGTTGAACTATATTTATTGCGCGACATAATTTGCCGCCCCTAAATTAACTATTTTTTCAGCGAACTTTTTCAGAGGGTTAGAAAATGCCTGTACTTCACGTCAATGAAGCTAGTTTTGATAAGGTCATTGGTTCTGGTCAGCTTGTCCTTGTCGACTTTTGGGCCACTTGGTGCCGTCCTTGCCAAATGATGGGACCTGTCATGGATGAGCTTGCCGATGAATATGATGGCCGCGCCATCATTGCCAAAGTGAATGCCGAAGAAAACGAAGCTCTTTGTGCTCGTTTTGGAATCACAAACATTCCCAACATGAAGCTTTTCAAAAATGGTGTTGAAGTGGGGAATATTGTCGGTGCTGTGCCCAAAACCACGCTCAAAGCGGCCATCGATAAAAATATCTAATCAAAACTAGGTTATATCCAATACCGCTCACACAATCCACTTGTGAATGAGTGGTATTTTTTTTATGAGAGCCGTGATGAAGAGACTCACCAAAAAGAGAATACAAGATATGAGGGGAACCGAAATAAAGGAAGAAATAAAATACAAGTTTCCTCCAAGTTTCAAAAATGCCGAAATGATTAAGGGATGTACCAGATAAATTCCGAACGTACAACCCGAGAGCCACAAAATCACACGTTCTACCCGCACTCCAAATGTACGTCGCCCCAAAAATTCTTTTGCGAAAAGAAATATACCGGTCGCCATAGCAAAAGTCATTGGACGAAAATTTCCCATCAGGTATTCATTGGGTGTATTCTTTTCAATAGAAAGCTGGGTGGAACCCACAAAGATAAAGGCCCAAGAGAGAATTCCCAATGCGTAGAACAACAATCGCGTTTTACGCATTAAAGGATAATGTTGAAAATAATAACCAGCAACAAAATAACCTACGAAACTTGAAAAACCAGGAATAATCAAATTCCGATAAAGGGGTTGGTGAACGGACTCCAAAAAATACTGACTTAACAATGGTAATAACGTTCCAAAACACACAAACAAGAACAAAAAATATTCCAGTTCCTTTTTGGTTGCATACTTGGTGAATATGCGCAACAGAGGCGTTAAAAGATAAAGCCCGATAATCACATATAGAAACCACAAATGTACTTGTGGTTCAAAAAGAAAACTGAGAGGAACTTTTAAAAAATCAATCGCCGTAAATTGGGAATTCGAAACTACATGAAAACACCCATAGAGACCTCCCCAAAAAATCAACGCTACGGCAATGCGCGGAATATATTTTCTAAAAATTTTATCAGGGGTTCTGGAAATATGGGGGTCTAAAAAAAAGGCTCCGCTGAGCATGATGAAAATCGCTACACCCCAACGCACAAGCGTATTATAAAAATTTAATCCAAGCCAATGGTCCGATTGCACTGATACCCCATACCATTCCGATGTGGCAGTATGCAAAACCACAATGGCAAAAGTAGCCACAATACGCAAAATATCCGCATAAAGAACGCGGGAACCTGAATGAGTGTTTTGTACTGGATTGATCATGAATAAAATCAAAAGGTATTAAAGTTTTGACACCACACAGGAACGATGTCGCTCGCTTTTCCTTCTACAAAGGTGTCCGTGAAAGAATCATCGCTATCTACTTCTAAGTTGAGGCAGGTAACATGAGCTCCATGGGCGTGGGCGATGCGCTTAAAACCTGCGGCAGGGTAGACAACGCTACTGGTACCTATGTAGACAAAGTGCTCACAATGATTCAGTGCATTTTCAATTGAATCCATATACAGGGGAATTTCTCCAAACCAGACGATATGAGGCCTGGTAGAAGCCCCACAGAGAGGACAACGCGTTGTTTCGTCTTCTTCGCCTGTAAAAGGGAACACATGATTTTCGTGTTTTTCACAACGCAGCTGGTTCAGTTCTCCATGCATGTGGAGAACTCGCTTACTCCCTGCCCGTTCATGTAAATCATCGACATTTTGTGTCACCAAGAGAAAATCATCCCCTAATTGATCTCCCAGCTTTGCGAGTGCCACGTGGGCGGCGTTGGGCTCGTACTGGGGAAGTCCCTTGCGAAGCCCATTATAAAAGTCTCGGACACGTTTTTTGTCTCTATAATAGCCTTCTGGAGTAGCGACCGCTTCGATGGGCTCATTTTCCCACAAGCCATCATGCCCACGAAAGGTACGGAGTCCGGATTCGGCGCTAATGCCTGCGCCTGTCAGAACCACCAGTTTCATTTGTGCAAACTTCCAAAGAACAGAGCTTCTGCTAAAATACCATGTTCAAAATCTTTTAAATACAAACTTTCATTTTCACCATGAGCATTGCATTCCGGGTCTTCCAAGCCTGTCAAAAGTACAGGAATGGGCCCAAAGGCATCACGGAAAAATTGAGCTCCAGGGATAGACGCGCCACAACCTATATAACGTGCGGGGGCTCCATACGCCTCTGTCATGGCCTTTTTCATCATTTCAAAATAAGGGTGACTAATATCCGTGGTGAATGGATTCGCTCCGTCTTCAGAGAACAAAGAAAGATCCATACCCAAGGGGCAGTGTTTCTTTAAATGTTCAATTAGCTGCAACATGGCCACATCGGCATCCATGCCGGGAGCGAGACGAATTCCAATCCGTGCGTAGGCAGAATCCTGTAGTACGTTTCCTGATTGCGTACGAGAGCCCGCTTCCATCGCGGTCACCACGATCGAAGGCTTGCGCCACAAAGATTTGAGAATATCTTTCTTATCTACCATCAAGCTCAGAGTACTGACCATGCCTGAATCTTTGCGGAAGATTTCTTCCGTCATCCCCAAACTAGCGTAAGCGTCCTCTTCTTCTTGGGTAGGTTCTGTGATGCCATCCATAAAATGGGGAATGACAATTTGTCCATTGGCATCTGTGAGGCTTGCAATCATGCGGCAAAGCG
>MNYL01000161.1 GCA_001873075.1 Fibrobacteres bacterium CG2_30_45_31
CGAGGGACTCAAAAGCGGTTTTGATGAATCGGAAATAGCCGATTTTTCCCATTGGATCTCCGCCCCTACGAATGTGAGTGGAGCTATGGCCGAATGGGCAACCTGTTATTTTGGGGCCAAGTTCAAAACGGGACGCTTGCTGAAAATCGAAAACAAAGAAATTCAATACGCGCTTTTTAAGTTTCCTCAGTTTATGGAAATGGTTGAGGAAAGTATTCCTGGTTATGGCTTTGTCATTAAGCAGGAAAAAGAAGCGAGCATTCGTGAAATTCTAAAACATTATGGATTGGAACCCGCCTTGGATTCTTCTTTGGAGCCTGCGGTGACTCTTCACAATACCGATTGGAATAAAGAATTCTGGCTCCCGTGGCCAACGATCACAGAACCGGATTACACTTTTAAACCAGAACTAGACAACGATATGTTTTCGCAAGCGATGGGGGCTACGAAATACAGTGGCGATTATCAAAGATTAGAAATGTACGATCTCTTCAAGGTCTTACGTTATGCGCGTTCTACAGGGACTCTTCTCGGGGCTCGTATTCGTAACCCGGAAGAAAAAACTTCCGTTACTGAAGAATTTCAATTTACGGTGCAAACGCTTTATTTATCTAAAAATCCATTCCACGCAGAAGTCTTGTTGAATCCCCAACAAAAAGTTTTTGATTTACCATTGACGCATATTGAAAAAATTCGTCTTTTGCATGGCGATTTTGCTTCAAAAAATTAAGTGACAAAAAATGTCACAAATGGGTGTGCCTCTAGAATGAGGTTGCACCCTTTTTCTGTCCTTGGACTCCACCTCGATTATATATATTTTCGCTATGAGTTTTGTACATCTCCAGACCCACTCTGAGTTTTCGATTTTACGCGCTTCTTGTCGTATCAAAGAGCTATTGAAATCCGCAGTTGAGAAAAATCAACCTGCGGTGGCACTTACGGATCACGGAAATATGTTTGGCATCCTTGAATTTTTCATGCAAGCCAAGGATCTGAATAAGGAACGAAAAAAAGCTGGCCTGGACCCCATTAAGCCTTTGCTCGGTTGCCATATCTATGTGGCGACGCCCAATGCAACGCGTGACGAATCGACTTACCAGCGTTTGACTTTGCTTGTTGAAAATCAAGATGGTTATTATAATCTTTTGAAAATTGTGAGCTATTGCTACGAAAGTCCAGAAGCTTGGGCGGAAATTCCCGCAGTTCCCTTGTCTTTCATTAAGCTCAAATCCAAAGGACTTATTGCGCTTGCGGGCGATTTGATGAGTCGCTTTGGAACCGACGTTACGAGTGGTCGTGACGCGCAGGCGATTGCCTACATTGAGAGCCTGAGGCAGATTTTTGATTCTGAACATTTGTATCTCACGCTACAAGATCATGGCTTGGATTCCGAGAAACAGCTTAATCAGTTTATCATCAAGTGCTCGGAAAAATACAACCTAGGACTCGTTGCCACCAATAACGTGCATTACATCAAACGCGATGGAGCTACTGCTCATAAGGCACTTCGTTGTATTGCTCTTGCTGAAAAACTTCAGGATTACAAAGAAAATTATTGTCCCACCGATAAATACTACTTCCGTAGTTCAGAGGAAATGGCAGAACTCTTTCTGGATCATCCGGAAGCGATTGAAAATACGGGCAAGATTGCGGCTCGTTGCGATGTCACGATTCGAACCAATTGTGGCGATGAATATTGGCCAAAATATGCGTTCCCGAAAGAATTTGCGGATGCGGATGCTTACCTCGCCTATCTTTGTGAAAAAAAAGTCAGTGAACGATATGATGTGATTACGGACGAAATTCGCGAGCGTCTCGATAATGAATTGAAGTGTATCAAAGACATGCATGTGGCAGGTTATCTGCTCATTGTCTGGGATTTCATCAACTGGTCCCGCGAAAATGGCATTCCGGTAGGTCCAGGGCGTGGATCTGCCGCAGGTTCTATTGTGACCTATATCATCGGCATCACGGATATTGATCCTCTCCGTTTCGTACTTCTTTTTGAACGATTCTTAAATCCAGAACGCGTTTCTATGCCCGATATTGATACGGATATCTCGGATAGAGATCGTGGTCGTGTGATTCAGTATGTGACGGAAAAATATGGTGCCGATTGCGTTAGTCAGATTGTGACCTACGGGGCACTCAAAGCGAAAGCGGTGATCAATGATGTGGGTCGCGTATTGGGACTCCCCATTGCCGATGTTCGCATGATCACCAAAAAGCTCCCGGAGACTCTCGGGGCAACGCTCACCAACGCTTGGACAGGCAAAGACAAAAAGGGAGCTCCGATTGCTCCTGATTATAACGCCGAAGAATTTCAAGCACTCATCAAGAGTCGTGAAAGTTTTCAGGAACTTTGGAAACTCGCGCTTGAATTGGAAGATTTAGCACGACAAACGGGCGTTCACGCGGCGGCTGTGGTGATTGCTCCCACGCCGATGTCGAATCTCGCCCCTCTTTTCCGTGCGAAGCCAGAGGATACGCCGGTTGTCATGTTTGATAAACATTACGCGGAAGATATCGGTCTTCTTAAAATGGACTTTTTAGGGCTTCGCAACCTTTCCATTATTCAAGATGCCGTGGCACTTATCAAGCAGACCCGTGGCTTTGATTTGGAAATAGGAAAAATTCCTCTGGATGACCGCACGACCTTCAATTTGCTGAGTAAGGGTCTCACGGTGGGTGTGTTCCAGTTTGAATCGATAGGAATGCAGGAGTATTTGAAAAAACTCCAGCCGACACGAATTGAAGATTTGATCGCTATGAATGCCCTTTACCGCCCAGGGCCCATTGATCAGATCCCGCATTTCATTTTGCGTAAACAAGGCGAAGAAAAGGTGGATTGCTACCACCCCGATTTGGAATCTATTTTAAGTGAAACGTATGGTGTGATCGTCTATCAGGAACAGGTCATGCTTTTGGCTCAGAAACTCGGTGGTTATACGCTGGGTGGCGCTGATATTATTCGCCGTATTATGGCTAAAAAGAAACCGGAAGAGATGGCGAAACTTGAACCGGAATTTATGGAAAAATGTATCGCCTGTGGCTATGATGCAAAAATGGTTAAAAAGGTATGGGCCGTACTTTTACCATTCTGCGGCTATGCATTTAACAAAAGCCATGCTGCGGCGTACGCCTATTTGGCCTATCAAACCGCCTACTTAAAAGCCAATTATGGCCCTGAGTTCATGGCCGCGAGTATGACGTCCGAAATATCCAAGACGGATAACATTGTGACGCTGGTTCAGGAATGCGCTAAAATGAATGTCAAAGTGCGCACTCCGGATATCAATACTTCTTTGGGCATTTTCTCTGCGAATAAAGAAGGCGAAATCATCTATGGCCTTGCGGGAATTCGCAATGTGGGCCTTGCCGTGATTGAAGATGTCGTTACAGAAAGGAATCTCCACGGCCCGTATAAAACGCTTTTTGATCTTTGTAAACGAATTCTTGATTATCAAACCACGCTCAGTGAAAAACGCCCTCCTCTCAATAGAAAAGCTCTTGAATGCTTAGTGATGGCGGGTGCTCTCGATTGTTTTCCGGGGAGTCGCCCCGCGCTCATGGCAAGCATTGACAAAGCTTTGGAAGTCGCGAATCGTTACCGTCAAGATAAAGATGCGGGCCAGGTTTCGCTTTTTGATATGGGCGGCGCTAATGAGGTTCCTATGTCTTCTCCAGAAGAATTGGAAGACGCTTCGGAGTGGAGTTATATTGAGTGCCTCAATAAGGAACGTGAAGTTTTAGGGCTTTATCTTTCGGGACACCCGCTCGAAGAATATCGTCCCGAATTGCGCGGATTCACAACCTGCAGCCTTGCGGACAGTGAACTTGCAGAAATTCAACTCAAAAGTATGGTTTTTGTGGGGGGGATTATCA